>CAXUBO010000043.1:0-3391 GCA_964249345.1 uncultured Armatimonadales bacterium
GCGGCGCGAATATCCGGACGGCATGGCGTCCGCCGGCGGCGTGAGGGCCTTTGTCCAGCAGCCGCTCCATGCCGGGGGCGGGTTTGGGGGCGGGGGCCGGAGCCAGGCGCTGAAATCGGAAAAGCTGCCGCGCTTTGCGGCGGGGCAAGAGCTGTGCGGGGTCGCGTTCTCGCACCTGCGCCGCCCCGGTCCGCCGATGGTCACGGCGGAGCGCGTTTCCGGCGGCTACGAAGTTGCCGGCAAAGCGCCCTGGGTCACCGGCTGGAGCCTGCTGGACTCGTTCATTCTCGGTGCGGTGCGCCTGCCCGAAAACGACCACATCTACTTTTATGTTCCCAAAGCCGGCAGCGAAAACAGCCTTCTGCCCGGCCCGCCCATTCCTTTGGTGGTAATGAATGCGTCCGACACCGTTGAAGTCACTTTAGACAAGCTGTTCCTGCCCGACGACTATGTGCTGTACGAGCGTCCCGCCGAAGCATTGAAGCGGGGCGACTTCTGCGGCATCACCGGCCACGTCTTCCTGCCGCTCGGCTGTGCGCGGGGCAGCGTGTTTGCGCTGAACGCTCTCGCGGAGCAGCGCCACAAAGAAGAATTCGCCCAGGCCGCCGCCGAGTTCATGCAGGAGATCAACGCCTGCCGGGCGGAGGCGCTTCAATGGAGCGGAGCCTGCGCGGAGCAGCCGGACTACAAAGACCGCGCCCTCCACGCCCGCGCGGAAGCGATCACCCTGGCGACTCGCGCCGCCCATGCCGTCGTCACCGCCACCGGCGGCGGGGCGCACCTTTTGTCAAGCCCTGCCCAGCGCCTCCTGCGCGAGTCCATTTTCTACACGACGACTGCCCAGACTTCCGACGTACAGTCGGCGACGCTGGATTTACTCACCTCGCCGGACTGCTGGGGTTAGCCGCGTGTCCGCGTGCCATGTCTGCGTTTACTGCGGCTCCAGCGGCGGCGTCAGCCAAGAGTATCTCGATGCGGCGTACCGGCTCGGCGTTCTTCTGGCTGAATCGGGAATCACGGTCGTTTACGGCGGAGGCGGCCTCGGATCAATGGGACGCCTCGCGGACGGCGCGTTAGATGCAGGCGGCCGGGTCATCGGCATTCTGCCGCGCTTCATGGAGAAAATCGAGTGGGGACACACGCGGCTGACGGAGCTGCGGCTTGTGGATGACATGCACACCCGCAAGCGACTCCTGCTGGAAGGCGTGGATGCTGTGGTCGCCCTTCCCGGCGGGGCCGGCACTTTTGACGAACTTTTTGAGGCGATTACGCTTAAGCGTCTGGGACTTTATCGCGGCCCAATTCTGCTGGTCAACACACGCGGCTTTTTTGAGCCGTGTTTGCGGCTCCTGGAACACTGCGTCGCCGAAGGCTTTATTCACCCGCAGCACCTCCCCTTGTGGCAGGTTGTGAACGCCCCGGAGATGGCGCTGGAAGTGGTATCAAGCAGCGGATTTGCGGCGCTTGACAGCCAGGCAGCCGAGGCCGAGCAGGAGGCCAAGTGAAATGAAGGGAGACGCTTCCGGCACTGGGTTTGACGCAGGAGCGCCGGGGACAGCAGGGACGCCGTTGAACTCTAAAGTGCCGCTGCTGGGCCGGTAGAAGCTTGCCGTGAACGGGGACGAGTCGCCCTGCAAGGTTCCGGTCACGGTGTAGAACGAGTCGCCGACGCTGTTAAAGTAAAAGCCGCTGCTTTCAGCGAAATTGCTGCCGACCAGATCAATCACGCTGGCATCGCCGGCGAATAGCTGCTGAAACGCGCCGCCGGTGACGGTGAGCCGGCTGTTGCTGAACGTCGACAAGCCGTTGTAGCGGATTGTAGAAGGGCCTGCATTGATGAATGAGTACAGTCCGGACGCAGTCGCGCCTTGACTTGTGAGGGTCGCCGAGCCAAACCCCATCGTCGTGACTTCACTGTCGGTGCCGACGTACAGAAACGCATTGGATTGTGCTTGATTGAATTGTGCCTGAGCCGAATTTGCCGCAAGGCCGAGCAGGCAGCCCAAGCCCCCAAACAGCGGCGCAGCAGAAACAAAAAAGCGTGGCATCAGGCAAATTTCCTTTGGAGTAACTTTTTATTCTTTCTTTTTATTTTTTGGCTTTGAAAAGCCGTTTTCTCATACCAGTTTTTCGGAGAGATACCTATGAAAGCAATCTGGAACGGCGCGATCCTCGCGCAGAGCGATGACACAACAGTTGTGGAAGGCAACCACTATTTCCCAATGGAGAGTGTGAACCTGGACTACTTCAAGCCGAGCGAGACCCATACCGTCTGCCCCTGGAAAGGCACGGCCAGCTACTACACGCTGCAAGTTGGACCAAAGACCAATCCTGACGCAGCCTGGTTTTACCCGGAGCCGAAGCCGGGCGCAGAGCAGGTCGCCGGACGGGTTGCGTTCTGGAAAGGCGTGGAAATCGCAAAAAGCTAACTCAAAACGTACCATAAGAACAGTGCTTAACTTTTCGCGCTTCGGGAAATAATTCAGTGACGCCGATGTCGGCGTGACTAAACTCAAGCGAAGATCAAGAACCGAGGTACTATTATGGATACAAACAGCAAACCGTTCGCCGTCGTGACCGGCGGGTCCAACGGCATTGGGCTGGAGCTTGCAAAAGAGTTTTCCCGCAATGGATTTGACGTGCTGCTGGCCGCAGAGCCGGATGGCCGTCTGGCAGCCGCCGCCTCCGAAGTGCAGGCGCTGGGCGGGGCCGTTTCCACAGTCGCAACTGACCTGACAAAAGCAGACGGCGTGGAGACGCTTTACGACGCCATCAAGGCCGGCGGGCGGCCTGTGGACGCCGTCGCCATCAACGCAGGCGTTGGGTTAGGCGGCGACTTCCGCGAAACCGATCTGGACAAAGAAATTAACATGATCAACTTGAACTGCGTGTCCACAGTTCATTTGGCAAAGCACATGGCCCAAGACATGAGCGCACGCGGCAGCGGGCGAATGCTGTTCACCGCCAGCATTGCTAGCCTTATGCCCGCACCGTTTGAAGCCGTCTACGGCGCGACAAAGGCATTTGTCTTCTCGTTTGCCGAAGCCCTGCGGAATGAACTGAAAGATACCGGCGTCTCCGTCACGGCGCTCTTGCCGGGCGTGACTGAGACCGACTTCTTCCACCGCGCGGACATGGATGACACGACGGCAGGGGCCAGCAAAAAGGACGATCCGGCGGACGTGGCGCGGGACGGCTTCAATGCGCTCATGGCCGGTAAAGACAAAGTGATCGCGGGGTCTCTGAAAACGAAAGCGATGGGCCTGGCAACAGAATTCACGCCGCCGACTGTTTCCGCCGAAGTGCATCGCAAGATGTCCGAGCCGGGTTCGGCCAGCAAGTAAGTTCTTTTTGTCAAGTAAGTTCTTTTTGTCAAGTAAGTTCTTTTTGT
>CAXUBO010000043.1:3491-20489 GCA_964249345.1 uncultured Armatimonadales bacterium
CAAGTAAGTTCTTTTTGTCAAGTAAGTTCTTTTTGTCAAGTAAGTTCTTTTTGTTCGGAACCGGCGCGTTCTGCGCCGGTTTCTTTTTTGGCATCACTTATGGAATACAAAAAACTCGGCAAGACCGGCCTCAAAGTTTCGCGCATTTGTCTAGGGTGCATGAGCTACGGCGTGCCGGAGCGCGGCAGCCACCTTTGGTCCCTGCCGGAAGACCAGAGCCGCCCCTTTATTCAGCGTTCTTTAGAACTTGGCATCAACTTCTTTGACACGGCCAATGTCTACTCCGACGGCACCAGTGAGGAAATTGTCGGGCGGGCGCTGAAAGACTTTGCCAGCCGGGACGAAATTGTTTTGGCGACGAAAGTGCATGGCCGGATGCACCCGGACGCAAACGGGGGCGGCCTGTCGCGCAAAGCGATTTTTCGAGAAATTGATGCCAGCCTGCGGCGTCTCGGCACTGATTACGTTGACCTGTACCAGACCCACCGCTGGGACTACGACACGCCGATTGAAGAAACGCTGGAAGCATTGCACGACGTCGTCAAAAGCGGCAAAGCACGGTATATCGGCGCATCGTCCATGTATTCCTGGCAGTTCGCCCAGGCGCTGTATCTGGCAGACGCGCACGGCTGGACCCGGTTTGTCTCCATGCAGGACCATTACAATTTGTTGTACCGGGAAGAAGAGCGGGAAATGCTGCCTTTGTGCGCGAACCAGGGCATCGGGGTCATTCCGTGGAGTCCGCTGGCACGCGGCAAGCTGACCCGGCCCTGGGACGAAAGCACGGAGCGGGCGCAGACGGATGAGTTCGGCAAAACCTTGTACCGCGCCACGGAAGATGCCGACCGCAAGGTTGTCGAAGCCGTCGCTGCGCTGGCCGAAGCGCGAGGCGTGCCGCGTGCCCAAATTGCGCTGGCCTGGATGCTGAACAAGTCGGTTGTCACGTCGCCGATTATCGGAGCGACCAAAATGAGTCACTTGGAAGACGCCGCCGCCGCGCTGGATGTCACGCTGTCGCCGGAAGAAATTGTTTCTTTGGAAGCGCCGTATGTGCCGCACCCTGTTTTGGGGTTTTCGTAGCCATGCCCAAAGCCATTTTCATGCCTAAAGCCATTTTGCTGCTTTTACCGCTTGCTGCCGTTGTAGTTCCCATGTCGGCATCCGCCCGATCCGATCTTTCGCAGTACCGCAACAAGAACCGGGTGCTGCTCATCTTCGCGCCCGGCAAAACCGATCCGCGCTGGCAGAAGCAAAACGCGCTGCTCCGAAACAGCGCCGCCGCATTTCAGGACAGGGATTTAGTGCGCCTGGATGAGCTGGAAACGGATGAAAAGCGCGGCGGGGCTCTTCGGACCCGCTACGGCATCAAGCCGGGCCAGTTTCGCGTTCTCTTAATTGGCAAAGACGGCCACGTCGCTTCCGGCGGGCCGATACCGATTAGCTTGGAAGCGCTGACGGCGCAGATTGACCGAATGCCGATGCGGCGCGAAGAGATGCAGCAGTGCGGGCGGTAACAGTGTGCGTTAGGAGCAGTCAGACACGGGTATAGTAAAGAAAAAGACGCTGCCGCGCTCCGGAGCGCTTTCCACCCAGATGCGCCCGCCGTGCGCTTCCACCGCCAGCTTGCAGAAAGTGAGGCCGAGGCCGGTGGACATCTTCCGGCCCGCCTTGCGGTTTTCCACCTGACCAAACTTTTCAAAGATGCGCTCAAACGCTTCCGGCGGAATGCCTTCGCCGGTGTCGCGCACGGAGAAAAGCAAGCTGTCGGCGCCGGAACATTCCGCACGAATTGTGATGGTTCCGCCGGTGGGCGTAAACTTGATGGCATTGCCGATCAAGTTTACTAAAGTTCGTTTTAGCTTGTCTTCATCCGCACACAGCGGCGGCAGGTTTTCAGCCGTTTCACGCACCAGCGCCAGCGAGTTGGAGGCCGCCAGCAGCGATACTTGAGCGCACGCGCGTTCGATCAGCGCTTGCGCCGAAAGCGTCGTTTTGGCGAGCGGGACTGTCTCCTGCTCCATCTTCTCTACGTCCAGAAGGTTGTTGATCATGTTCAGCAGCGTTTCGCCGCCGTCTACCGCAATTTCCACCATTTCAGTTTGGAGTGGGTTTAGGTCCCCGACTAAAGGAACGGTTTGCAGACCGGACAGCAAAGATGTCAGAGGCGTTCGCAGGTCGTGAACAATCATGTGAGTAAGATCATCCCTGAGCCGCTCTAACTCCTGAAGCCGCCGGTAGCTTTCTGCCAGCTCCGCCGTATAACGCTGCTCGCGGTCACGGGCGCGTTTCTCGCGCAGGCTGGCCCCAATCCTGGCCCGAAGCAGAGTCGGATTGAAGGGTTTCGGGAGGTAGTCCGCCGCGCCGATTTCGATGCAGCGCACGACGCTCTCGATTTCGTCCAGCGCGGAAATCATGATCACCGGCAGGCGCTGGGTCTGGGGGTCGGATTTAATCCGGGACAGCACCTCGTAGCCGTCCATCTCCGGCATCATAATGTCCAGCAGAACTAGGTCAAATGGCTGGTCGGCCAGCGCCGCCAGTGCCTGCCGGCCGCTTGAGGCCGTGACCGCCCAGTGGCCTTGCTTTTCCAGGCGTCGGGCAAGAACGTCGCGGTTATCTTCGTTGTCATCCACAATCAGCAAAAGGCCGCTTTGCTGGTCCTGCCGACTGTCCTCAGAGAGCGCCGGATCGCTTCGGCCCGGCAGGACAGCCGCCGTGGGTCTGGCCGCAGCTTCCGCACTTAAACTTTCCGTGCCTAAAGCTTCCGTGCCTAAAGCTTCCGCACTCAGCCGTTCGCCAACCATCTCCAGCAGGCGCTGGCCCGCAGCACGGATTTTCTCCATGTCGGCGGCAAGGTCTGTCCTGCCTGCCGAAATCAGCTCCTCCTGCACCATTTCGCCGTAGCCGAGAACCAGGCCGATTGGAGTCCGAAGGTCATGCCGCAGTTCCGCCAATATTTCTTCGTTCACGAGGCTCTTCTTTCGTTTACGGCGATTCGTTCTTGGCTAAAAGCGCTTCAATTTTGCCCAGCAGACGTGGCAAATCAACGGGCTTCGTGTCGTAGTCATCACATCCGGCGGCGACCGCTTTTTCCCGGTCGCCTGACATGGCATGAGCGGTGAGGGCAATGACCGGAACCCGGCTGGTTTCCGCAGCCGCTTTGATTTGCCGCGTCGCTTCCCAGCCGTCCAGCACCGGCAGGCTCATGTCCATCAAAATCAAATCCGGGCGCACGAGGGCGGCTTGGGCCACACCCTCGCCGCCATCCGACGCCAGCAGCACCTCGTACCCTTTGCGAATAAGGCGCCGCGAAAGCATGTCCCGATTGTCTTCATTATCTTCAACTAAAAGGATTCGTAGCATTCAGTTCTCGCAGACGGTATCTTGCAGAATTATTTCTTGCAGAATTATTTCTTGCAGAATTATTTCTTGCAGAATTATTTCTTGCAGGATTATTTCTTGCAGGATTATTTCTTGTGAGCCGCGACAAGCAGCCGCATTTCCTGGGCAAGCGAGGCGGGGTTCCAGTTGCCTTTTTGCATGATTTTTTCCACATCGCCATTCAGCCGCCGCCGGTCTTCCGTCGTCAAATCCCTGGCTGTCAGGACAACCACAGGAATATCGCGCCATTCGGGACGCTCGCGCAGGCGGCGGGCAAATTCAAACCCATCCATCTCCGGCATCATCAAGTCCAGCAGGATCAAGTCCGGGCAAGCTCCCTGAAGACGCTCCAGGGCAAGAAGCCCATTAGACGCTTCTTCCACGTTCCAGCCTTCACGCTTCAGCATCTCGCGCATCATGGCTCGTGTTTCTTCGTCGTCTTCCACCAGCAGCACCCGGCAGCCGCCGTCGTTTTCCGCGCAGCGATGCCGGCCCAAAATCGCGCTGAGGCGGCTCCGGTCAATCGGCTTGGTCATGTAGTCCGCCGCGCCCAGCGCAAACCCAATGTTTTTGTCGTCTACCATCGTCAGCATGATGACTGGAATGTCCTGCGTGTCAGGATCGGCCTTTAACTGCTGCAAAACCGTCCAGCCGTCAATGCCCGGCATCATCACATCCAGCGTGATTGCGACCGGATGGAGCACGCGAGCGAGGCGAAGACCTTCCTCGCCGCTTGCCGCCGTTTCCGGGCGAAATCCTTCGCGGGTCAAAAAGCGGCGCATCAAGTCCCGTGCCGCCGGGTCGTCATCTATTGCCAGCACGATGTCGCCTGGATGTCCGTCCGCACTGCCATGAGAGTCGGCCGCCGGAGCCATGTCTTCCTGCCCTGCCGCCTCGGAAAGAGGCGCAATGGTAACCGGCAGGCGCATTGTAAATGTCGAGCCTACTCCCGGCGTGCTTTGCACGGTTGCGTCACCGCCCATCATGCGGCAAAACCGGCGCGTAATGGCAAGCCCCAGCCCTGTGCCGCCATATTTGCGGGTCGTTGAGGCATCTGCCTGCGAAAACGCCTCAAACAATCCCGCAACCTGCTCCGCTGTCATGCCAATCCCGGTGTCCTGAACATCAAACACATAAAAACTGTCTTCGCGGCGCACGTTCAGCGAGATCGTGCCGTTTTCGGTAAACTTTGCGGCGTTGGACAACAAATTAAACAGCGACTGCCGCACTTTGGTTAAATCCCCGTGCATCATGCCAAGTTCCGGTGAGCATACTACTTCCAAACGGTTGGATTTTTTTGCAACCAAAGTCTGCACTGTGCCGGCGACATCCTGCACTGCTTTTGAGACGTCGAAGTCTTCCAAGTACAGCTCCATTTTGCCGGCTTCGATTTTGGACAAATCCAGAATGTCGTTGATCAGCGACAAAAGATGCTTGCCTGCATTCTGTATCTTTTGCAAGTCCGCCGTGAAGGCATCCAGCCCTTCTTCTTCGGCTTCCTCTTGCAGCATTTCCGAGTATCCGAGAATGGCGTTCATCGGCGTTCGCAGCTCATGGCTCATGTTGGCAAGGAACTGAGACTTCGTCCGGCTGGACGCTTCAGCGGCGTCCCGCGCATCCCGAAGCTCTTTTTCGTTCTGCTTGCGCTGCGTGATGTCGGCAAATGTGATCACTGCGCCTTGCTGCCTGCCATCACTAAAGATCGGGGCAGACGTATATTCCACCGGAAACGACGCTCCGTTTGAATGCCAGAAAAAATCGTCTTCCACGCGGCAGCTCCTCCCGGCATGGGTGGCTCGGTAGATCGGACAATCCGCCGCCGGGTAGTCCGAGCCGTCGGGATGGCTGTGATGGGCCAGCCGGTGCATATTCTTTCCGAGGGCTTCTTCTGGGGACAACCCAAGTATCTGCGCCGCCGCCCGGTTCAAAAATGTGCAGCGACCTTCAGTGTCAATTCCATAAATGCCATCTCCGGTCGAATCCAGCAGAAGCTGATTGTAGCTGCTGAGACGCGCCCGCTCTTCTGCCGCCTTTTTACTTTCAGTAATGTCGCGCACGAACGCACTGAACGAAACGCCTTGCTGCGATTGCACGGGTACAATCGCGATTTCAACCGGAAACTCTGTGCCGTCTCGCCGCAGCGCCGCAATCTCGATGCGCTGGCTGAGGATCGGCCCTTCGCCGGTTCGGAGGTAGTGAGCCAATCCGCTCCGGTGTTTGTCCCGGTAGGCTTCTGGAATGATTGTTTGATCCAGGCGCTGACCAATTGCTTCCGCGCGGGTGCGGCCGAAACTTCGCTCGGCCTGCGTGTTCCAGTCTGTGATCATGCCTGCTGCGTCGGCAGAAATGACAGCATCCAGTGCCGTGTCTATCGTGAGGCGCAGCCGTGCTTCGCTTTCTTGAATGGCCTGGGCCTGACGCCGAGTGGTGGCCGTCGCCTCAGCATACTCGACCGACAAGCCGAGAAGCTGACGCCGGGACGACAGCGCGAGCAGCAAGCCGCCCAGCAGAGCGGCAAGAAGCGCAGTCGCAGCCACGTCATAAGCGGTTTGGTGAACAGCCTTCGTCCGGCTGGCGCGAAGCTGTTCTTCGGTGCCGATCAGACCCGTGAACTGCCCGCGCATTTGATCCATGAGCGTTTTGCCAAGTTCATCATCAAGGCGTCCCGGCGGATGGTTCGGGCCAATCCGGGCAATTTGAAGTCTCGCATCGGCATCCCACTGCGTGTACAGAGTGCCAATGTCCTTGACGCGCTGCTGCTGCTCGGATTCCCCGGCTAAATCCGCTGTGAGCGTGTTCATAGCGGCTGAAATCTCGCCATGCGCCTGCTCGTAGGGCTGTAAAAAAACTGGGTTTGCGGAAAGCAGATAACCGCGTTTTCCGGTTTCCAGGTCCAGCAGCAGCTTTTGCGTTTGATTGGCCTGTGCGATACCAGCATCGGTATGCCCGACCCACTCAAAGGCATGAAGCAGTGTTACAATTTGCCAGATCAGCAGCCCTGACAGCAGGGCCATCAGCAGCAGAGGAAGAAGGGCGGCCTGGGTCAGCAGGCGATTGAATCGAACTTCACTAATGAGTTGGCGCATATCAAAGCCATTGTACCCAATTTTACTCTTGAACGGACAAGCACTCTTGGCGGTGGCCGCGCCTGGGTATAACGCGCTATGACTACGACTTTAAGCTCAAAAACAGTTCACTTGCTGCCGGCCGCTGTTGCCGTGCCGCGCTATGACCGCACCGCCGTCACGCCCGGCATTGTTCATATCGGAGTCGGCGGCTTTCACCGGGCGCATGAAGCGGTTTATGTGGATGACCTGCTGGCAGAAGGCGGGGCAAAAGAATGGGGCATCTGCGGGGTTGGCCTGCGGCCTGAAGACCGGCCCATGCGGGACGCGCTTGCGGCGCAGGACTGCCTGTACACGCTTATGACCCGCGACTCAGAAGGGGACGACGCACGGGTCATCGGCTCGCTGGTGCGTTACATCTTTGCGCCCGAAGAAGACGCGGCATTCCGGGCCGTGCTGGCCGCGCCGGAAACGCGCATCGTCTCGCTGACCATTACCGAAGGCGGGTACGCGCCGCAGCCGCAAAACCCGAAGAATGTCTTTCGGTACTTGTCCGACGCGCTGCGCGTGCGCCGTGACAGCGGCCTGAAGGCATTCACCGTGCTGTCCTGCGACAACCTGCCCGGCAGCGGCGACGCGGCAAAACGCGCCCTGCTGGCATCAGCGCCGGACACCGATTTAGCCCACTGGATCGCGCAGAACGCCGCGTTTCCAAACTCCATGGTCGACCGAATCACGCCGCAGACAACCGGCACCGACCGAGAATTAGTTCGCGCCGAGTTCGGTATTGAGGATGCCTGGCCGGTCGTCTGCGAGCCGTTCAAGCAGTGGATCATTGAAGATGAGTTTTGCGCCGGCCGCCCGCCGTGGGAGCAGGCCGGAGCGCAGTTTGTTTCCAATGTCGCCCCTTACGAGACCATGAAGCTGTCTTTGCTGAACGGCAGCCACTTTGCGATGGCCTATCTCGGCTTTCTCGCCGGCTTCCAAACTGTACCGGAAGTCATGGCCGATCCTGCGTTTCGGATGTTTATTCAGCGGCTGATGGACGACGAAGTCACGCCGTTATTGCCGCCCGTCCCCGGCATTGACCTCACGGACTACAAAAAGACGCTGCTGGTGCGCTTTGACAACCCGGCGATTAAAGACCAGATCACGCGCCTGTGCCTCAACGGCTCCGGCAAGTTCCCCCAATACCTGCTGCCGTCTTTTGAAAAAGCCGTGAAGCAGGGCCGTCCTCACCGTTTGCTGACGCTGGCTTTGGCTGGCTGGATGCGGTATTTGGGCGGCGTGGACGAACACGGGCAGCCGTTTCCGATTGACGATCCCCACGCCGCCCTGCTGACCGAGCGGGCCAATTCTGGGCAGACCAACTCACGCCCACTGCTGGCGCTCACGGACATCTTCGGCGATTTAGGTCAACGGGAAAGATTTGTGAAGGAGCTGGCTGAAGACCTTCAGAAGCTATCTCAACGCGGCGTACGACAAACACTTGCCTCCGCGCTTCAGTAAGCAGCCACTCAGCCCGGTGAGTGCTAGGCAATCAAAGACAGTTGCCGGGCAGTTTCCTGCTGACGCTTTGTATAAAGGCGAACGACCAAAATAGCAAGAATTGCCGCCACAAGCCGAAAAGGCGAACTGGCCGCGCTTGAAGTCGAGGCGGAGGAATCCTGATTCGCAATGCCCTCTACGATGTTCCAAAGCAGCCAGCATCCCCACCAAACGCCGAGCAGCGCGGGTGGGTGGAGAGGCCGCCGTCCGGCTTTCGTGCGTGCCGCCGGGTTGGGATCGCTCGCTTGCCAGATTTCACTGAGCGCTTGATAAGGCCGGTAAAGGTTCATAATCGGAACAAAGAAATACCCGACGACCCATCCGGGCCGGAATTGCAGTTCCTCCGCTCCAAACACACGCAAATTTTGATCCATGCGGTACAGCCAGACAAAGAAGCAAATGCCGGTTGCCAGAGGCAGCACGGCTTGGAAGAGCGCCGCAGCGGACGCCCGAACATCCATTCCTGCCTGAGATGCCGCAAATGCAGCGGAAAAACCAACATAGAGAGAAAGCAGACAGTCAACCGAAAGCAAAACCATGATCGCCTGTGCGAGCTTCTGCACCGGCACGAAGGTAAAAGTGGGTGCGTAGGAGGCGGCAGCGCTTGGCGTGTTTGTTGGCGGCGGCGGCCACACATCAGTCTGCACTGCTGGCTTACCTTCCCAATTGCCTTGATCAATTGGCTCATTCATGTTTGATCATCCTTACGCCTGTGCGTTCGTTCTGCCAAGTGATAGTATAACTCATTTGGAGGCACAATGCACTCTCTAGTGAGCAGGAATACGCTGTCGCTGTGGTGAACTATCGCCTAATTCTGCCTACGGGAAACTTTATGCCTTATCTGGAACTGCCGCTCGGCGATCAAGCGCCGGTCATCGTCAACATGATTGTCGAAATTCCGCAGGGGTCCTCCAACAAATATGAATTTGACCATGAGCTGGGCGTCTTCAAGCTGGACCGAACGCTGTACTCGCCGCTATTTTATCCGTTTGATTATGGCTGGATTTGCGACACGCTGGCGGAAGACGGCGACCCGCTGGACATTCTCGTCATCACGACTCAGCCGACTTTCCCCGGCTGCCTGATTGCCGCCCGGCCTCTCGGCGTTTTGATGATGCGCGATGAGAAAGGGCCGGACGAGAAGATTTTGTCCGTTGCCGCCGCCGACCCACGCTTTGAAGGCATCGAGCATTTGTCGGATTTGCCGGCGCATATTCTCAAAGAAATCGTCCATTTTTTTGACATTTATAAAGACCTGGAAGACAAAGAAACCACGGTGCTGGGCTGGCAGGATGTCGGCACGGCCCATGCCGTAATTGAAAAGTTCCGCTTGCAGCCAGGGCATTAGAATCTCTTCCAACACATCAGCAAGGAGCCTATTTGGGAACCGCTTACACGCCGGGGCTGAAAGTCAGCCCGCACACGATTATTCAGCGCACGCGCCGCCTGCCGCTGAAGGGGGAAGTTTTAGTCGAGCCGGGGCAGACCGTCTCGCCGGACACAATTGTCGCCCGCGCTTCGCTGCCGGGCCTGATGCAGTCGGTCAAAGTCGCCGCCCAGCTTGGAATTGATGCTGACGAAATGCCGGGCATTTTATTAGTCAAAGAAGGCGACGCCGTGGAAAAAGGGCAGGTGCTGGGCGCAACGAAAGCATTCTTCGGCATGTTCAAATCCGAAGCCAAGTCGCCGACAGCCGGCACGGTGGAAACCATCAGCGGCGTTTCCGGCAATGTCGGTGTCCGGCAGGCGCCGCTGCCGATCAATCTGACGGCTTATCTGTCCGGCACCGTCGCCGAGACCATGCCCGGTGAAGGCGTCATCGTTCAAACTGAAGGCGCACTCATTCAAGGCATCTTTGGGATCGGCGGCGAGCGGGTGGGGGAAATTCAGGTGGTCTCGGAGTCGCCCGAAAGCGACTTGACCGAAGCCGAGATCACTGCGGAACTCGCGGGCAGGATCATTGTCGGCGGGGCAAACATCTCCGGGGCGGCCCTGCGAAAAGCGGCGGAAGTCGGAGTAACGGGAATTGTTGTCGGCGGCATCATTGACAAAGACTTAATCGAGTTTCTCGGCTACGACATCGGCGTCGCGATCACCGGCCACGAGAACATCACGTTGACGCTGGTGATCACGGAAGGATTCGGCACCATTGCAATGGCCCGGCGGACATTTGATCTGCTGCGGTCGCTGGCCGGCCACTCGGCCTCCATCAACGGCGCAACCCAGATTCGCGCGGGCGTCATCCGCCCGGAAGTCATTGTGCCGCTCGGCTCCCCGTCCGGCAGCGTCCCGGCAGGCAGCGAGGACGAAGGCAATTTGTCGGTCGGCACGCCCATTCGCATCATCAGAGAGCCGTATTTCGGCAAGCTGGCATCGGTTTCCGGCCTGCCGCCGCAGCTCACGACCATTGGCTCCGGCGCATCCGTGCGCGTGCTGGAAGCAAAACTCGCCGACGGCTCCGTCGTCACCGTCCCCCGCGCCAATGTGGAGATCATCGAAACAAGCTGATTTACTCGCAAAACTGCCCTGTCGCTAGTAGCGACAGGGCAGTTTGGAGAACTCGCCAATGGCCAGGTTAGCTTCGGTGGCTGGACTGGTTCTAGTTGCTGTCCATCATCCGCTGGGTCCGCCGCCATTCCTTGTTCATGCTCTGCGTAAGCTGTGTTTTGGCCTGCTTCACGTCCTGAAAGCTGCGGGACAAGCTCCGGTGCAGGACGCAGGCGGCTCGCACGGCTTCCACTTCAGTGGCTTTGACGTAGACCTTGCGGACGCACGTCCCTTCCCGCCAAATGCGGTAATAGTACGGGCCGTGAGGCCGATCATACTGGCAGCGGCATCCCGGTTTGCCGCAGCGAATGAACTGCGGGCAGACTTCACCTTCCAGCGGCTCAATTTCTTTGAGTTCGCTTAAGTTTTCAGTGTTTGTGTAAAACTCCATCATCTTTCCTGTCTAACTTGGCTGCCTGCCAACTGTTATTTATACCCGGTATTTTGACGATATGGTTTCTACTCCGGAGATTGCCCGCAACTTTTTTCCGCGCCCTGTGTCAAAGTGGTTGCGGCTGCCGATTTTTTGGAGAAGAACCACCATGAAACCACAATCTTTACTTCTTTCTGCCGCCGGAACAGCCCTGCTGCTGTCCGGCTGCTCCCACAACAACCCGCCGGTGATGATGGCTCCGCCGACAACCCCGGTAACAATTTCCCAGCCGATGGACCAGACCAATGGAATGCAGAATGCCGGAGTGCAGAACGCGGGGTCTTATAATTGGACAGACGTGCCGGTGGGCCAGCAGGTGCAAATCACGCGGGCGGTCTTTGACCAGGGCGGCTACCAGCTTTATTCCCCGCAGGGGACGATTGTTGTCCCGTTTGCCAACCAGAACATGTATGTGATGAAGTTCGGCCAGTCCCAGACCGGCGGCATGTACTTCATCAACAGCGGCCAGTTTCCGACACTTTACCTGCCGCAGGGAGCGGGCTTGCAGAACGCTGCCCAGCCGGGTTCCAACTGGTATCCGTTCCCGCAGAACTACGCCTACACCCAGCCGGTTTATGTCGGCATCGCGCCTTCCTGGCCCGCGTTTACCGGCATGGGCTGGTACCCCGGCATGGCCTATTACGGCGGCTACTATGGGTATAGCCCGTACAGCATCGTCGGCCCGATGGTGGGCCTGCATTTTCTCATCGGCGGCTCGCCGTACTACGGATGGAATGCCTACCACAGCTACTATGCCGGCCATCCTTACGGGTATGCGCCGATGCGCGTCGTCAACCGCACGGTCTACAACCAGGCCGCCCGGACCTCGTTCAACTCCGGCGGCGGGTTCGGACGCCGCTCCTTCGGCAGCGCGGGAACTGCGTTCGGCGGTAACCGCTCGTTTGGCGGCAATCGCGCCGGCTCTTTTGGAAACGGCTCGTTTAACCGTGGGCCATCCGGCTTCGGCAGCGGCGGGCGTCCGGCGTTCGGCAGCGGCGGGTCTGCGGGTTCGTTTGGGCGTGGTCCATCTGGGTTCGGCGGCTCGTTCGGCGCAGGCCGGCGCTCGTTCCCAGCGTCTGCGCCACCTGTTTCAGCACCCTCCGGCGGGTTTGGCGGCAGCCGCCCTGCCTTTAACGGCGGTGGGTTTGGCGGCGGCAGTTCGCGCCCATCTTTCGGCGGCGGCTCTTTCGGCGGCCGGTCTTTTGGCGGCGGGTTTGGCGGAGGCCGCTCTTCGTTTGGGGGCGGCGGATTTGGCGGGCGACGGCGCTGACCCATTCAGATTTTAGGAGCTAAATCATGAACGAGATAACTTTTCAGACCGGGGGCGACTGGAACTCAACAACCCTCTACAACAGCGGCGTGGAAGTCCTGGCCGCAGAGCTTTTTGTAGAAGTCCGCGCCGGGCGGGACGAATATGACAACCCCATCAAAGGCGGCATTTACGATGGCACGGAATTAACCGCCTTTGTCCGGCCCCAAGACAACCCGGACGCGCCAATTGACATCCTGCCCGGCAAGCTCACGCTGACGTTCCCCGGCCACGAAATCGTGCTGGAAAACTATCATCCGATGGTAGACCCCGAAGCGACGCGCGTCTGGTACAATGGGCAGGACGTGACAAACCGGGTCGTGGACGTGTATGTAGACGTAAACGCTTTAGACGACGTGGTCAAAGCCTTTGTGTCCGTCTACAAGCCGCACTGGATTTCCACCGACGAAGTCATCACCTATACAATTGTCGCATAGGAGACCTCACCCGGCCGCTCCGCGTCCACCCTCTTCTTGCTAAAGAGAGGGTCGGAACGCAGTTTCGGAGTGAGGTGCTTCAGGAGAACCTTGCCCATGTTCGGCTCGTCCAATGGCGGCACGCCTGCCGCTCCGTCTAATCTGCCCGCCGCGTCGGAAGTGGCCCGGTTGCAGAGCCGCCTGACCCAGATCATTGTCAGCGGCTCCTCGTCCGCCGACTTGTTTGTCTTTCTCAACGGCCAGCCCGTCCCGACCGGCGAAGTGGAAAGCCTGAGCGTTGAAATTATCGCCCCAGACGCCAGCGGCTTGAACGGCTCCGTCACCGCCGTTTTGTCGCGGTATGTGACCGGGGCCAAAGGAACCCGCGATCAGCATGGCACGTCGCTGTTCCCCGGCACGGTGGAGCTGATCGCGCGTGGCCGGCGCATTGTCGTCACCTGCGAGCAGGACGGCTCCTTTGACGGCCTCTGGCTCGGCCTCGGCCTGCGCTCTGACGGCACCAGCAGTGAGCTGACCGGCGTTCAGTCCCTGCGCCTCGCCGCCGCACCGGGCCTCGTAGACGCCAAGCTGATTTGGAGCGACACCAACGCCGCCGAAGATTTGCTGCCGGAAGCGTGAAGCGAAGCGCGGTATAATAATGACATGATCACAGCAGAACAATTCAGCCGAGCATTTGAGCAGGTGACACAGGAGCAGATGCCGCTTCTAGTCCAATCCTGGTGGCCGCCCCCGGTGTTTACTGATTATGCGAAGAATGCTTTGATGCCATCTGTCGCAACTAATCTTGGGTGCTACCGTGAGCTTGAACATAAGCGTATTGACGTTGTGTTCAAAGCATCTGTTGGCCGTGCAGATAGCTCTCACAATAAAGTCGTTGTTGCGATTGAACTCGAAAACGTGTTTGGAAAATCGCATGAGGAAGTAGCAAAATTGCGTGATTTTGAGGTTCCTTTGTGTGTTCTTATCACTTATGCAAGGGCTGAAAACCACCAACACCTGCTATCAGGCTATGCCGAAATCATGTCTGCCCCTACGAAGCAGGGACAAGAAGCAGATAGTCGAGAACTTCTTGTCATTTTTGGCCCGTATGGAAAAAAGCCGCCGAAAAATTTGACTTGGCATCATTTTGTATACAGGGAACGCAAGTTTTGTGGTCTTGGGATTTGAGTGCCGCCAGTCGAAGAGCAAAAGGAACAATTATGGCAAACACGCTTTCGGCGCAAACCGCGCCGCAGACAACCGCAGAATATGAAGCCGAGTTTGACCTGCTGATGCAGGAAGCCACACGAAACCCGTGCTTTGCTTGCGAGCATGGGGGCAAAGTTGTGATTTCCTTTGGCGGCATTGCGAGGAAATAAATTTCACTCGCTGAATAACGTCCTTCGGACGAAGAAGACGCACACGATTGGTTGCCCTAATCTTTTCATCCGAAGGATGCCATTCAGCGAGTGAAATTTATTTCCTCGCCTGCTTTTGTTTCGCGTGTTAAATATCGTATGCCATTTTTGCCAAAACGAACTTTGCTTCTTCTTTTTGTCCTGCTCTGCCTAACCGCGACTGCCTATGCAGACACGACCGTGAAGCGGCTTGCGCCGGGGGTGACGCTGACGCAGGAGATTGACCAGAAGACGCCGCTGATTATCAATGTAGTATCGGTGGATTTGGACGCGCCGGGGGTGCGGATTGGGGTCGGCATCGGGCAGGACAAAGTCAATGCGCCGGATGCGACGCAGGGGCGCGAGGATGTGACGCGGCTGGCCCGGCGCTGGGGGGCGGTGGCGGCGATCAATGCCGACTATTTTCCGTACACGGGAGACCCGCTAGGCGTTGGCATTCGGGACGGCGAGCTGTTTTCGGAGCCGTTCCCCGGCATCCACGGCAGCGGGCCGCGCGTGACGCTGGGGGTGACGCCGGACGGCCACGGCATCTTGTTTGACACGCTGGGTTTTCTCGGCGACTTGCAGGCATCCGACGGGGCGAGAGCGTACCTTAATGGCATTGACCGATCTACGGCTCCGGGCGAGATTGTGGTGTACAGCCCGGTCTACGGGCAAACCACGTCCAACAAGCCCGGCGGCGTGGAAGCGGTGGTGACAGGCGTGAACCTGCCGGTCCGGGCCAACAAGCTGATGACGGGGCATGTGGACCGGGTGGAAGCCGTGCGCGGGAACACGGAAACGATCCCGCAGGGCGGCCTTGTCATTTCGGGCGGGCCGGGGGCAGGCGCGGACTTTCTGGCGCGGCATCTGCATCCGGGCGCTCCCGTCAGCTTCGTGCTGGCAGTCGCGCCGGTGGGGCAGACGACGGCAGCTTTGCGGATCGCGTCGCTGCCGCGTACCGGCGGGGATTTGCCGTCGCGCTTCGGCGAAGGGCTGAACCGGGCGGCTTACCTGTGGGCGCTGGTGCCGTCGGCGGTCGGCGGCGGGCCGCGTCTTTTGACGAACGGGCAAGTGGTCGTAGACTGGGCGGCGGAAGGTTTTGATGCGGGCTTTGCCGAAAGCCTGAACCCGCGCACGGCGGTCGGCACGACGCGCGATGGTCGCCACTTATTGTTGGTCACGGTAGACGGGCGACAGGCGTTTTCCAAAGGAGTTTCGCTTGCCGGCATGGCGCTGATCTTGAAGCGGTACGGGGCGTGGAACGCGATCAACTTGGACGGCGGCGGGTCAACCACTATGGCTGCCGGCGGCCTAACCGTCAGCAGCCCCGGCGGCGACGGTTCCGAGCGGCCTGTCGCCGACATGCTGCTGGTTTACAGTGACCGGGCGTTCCAGCCGGACGCGCCTGCGCTGCCGTCTGTCACGGCGGACGCCGAAGCTGGCCAGGACGATGTGCCGATGACTCCGGTGCAGATTGTCCTGCCGCACGCGCCGCTGCGTGTCGGCACTGTGGTTCCGCTCCGGCTTCAGGACGGCTCGCGCACGCTTTCCGGCAGTGCGCCCGGCATTCTCTGGCAGGGGCCGGCGGCAGGAAAGCTCGGCTTTGTCAACCAAAAAGGGTATCTTATTACAACGGCGCCCGGCACCGGCACGGTCTCGGCGCTTTACAAGGGCCGCTTACTCACTGCGCCGATTACGGTCATCGGCAAGACCGCGCCGGTGTCGGTCTACACGCTGTCCTGCCGCCTGGTGCCGGACCCGAATGGCCTTCCTCACCGAAGTCAGTTGATTGTTCGCATCACCGACCAGAACGACAAGCCGCTGGCTTTCGCGCCGGTGCAGATTGAAGCCGTACTGGGAACAGCCGACCAGACTACTACGCAAACAGACCGGGACGGCACGGCGACTGTCGGCATCTCCTGGGCCGGAGAGACCGGCGGCTCGGTTCATGTTACGTCTTTTCCTGCTTCCGGGGCGCTGACGCCCATCACATTAAAACGACTATGACACAAGAAATTACTGCCGAAAAATCAATCACTGCCGAAAAATCAATCACCGAACCTGCGCTTGTCACGCTGAAAGCGGCGGCGCTTGTCACGCTTAAAGAAGTGCGCCATGATGGGCGCGTCCGCACCTATATTACCCGTGCCAACGAGCAGATGCAGGCCATCGGCTACACCGAGCATGGACATCGCCACGCCGGCATTGTTTCTACCATCGCCCGAACCATTCTCACCCATCTGAGCCACCCGGAGCGGGAAGGGGAGCTTGCGGCCATCGCGGGCTACCTGCACGACATGGGCTGCGTTATCAACCGCATCGGCCATGTCGAAGCCGGGGCGCTGATGTCCTTCACGATTTTATCCGACATGAAGATGGCCCCCGGCGAGATTGCCACGGTTATTGGAGCAATAGGCAACCATGAAGAGCCGAACGGCCTGCCGATTTCCCCCGTTTCCGCCGCCGTCATTATCGCCGACAAGTCCGATGTCCATTTCTCGCGCGTTCAAGAGAAAGACCCGGTCAAGTGGGACATCCACGACCGCGTCAACTCCGCCGTCCAGAAGTCCTATTTGCACGTCAACGCCGAGTCTCAGTCCATCATCTTGGAACTTGAAATTGACACGACCCATGCCAGCGTCACCGAATACTTCGAAATATTTGTCCTGCGAATGGTCCTCTGCCGCCGCGCCGCCGACTTTTTAGGCTGCAAGTTCCATCTCAAAATCAACGGCGTGAACTTGTAGAGGTGGTATTTCATGTGTTCGCGTCAGCTTGGAAGCGGTCTGCTATGGTCGCAGTATAACTTGACGCGGTATCCCCCGTCGGCACGGGTTAAGATCATTGATTTTGTGAGGCGAAAATCGGCAGAGTTCCGAGCCGCAGGGGGCAAGTTCCG
>CAXUBO010000043.1:20589-27368 GCA_964249345.1 uncultured Armatimonadales bacterium
AAGATTAATGAGCGGCTTTGCTTCATTTAATGCCGCTGCCAAAATCATCAAATTGTCCCGGTCTGAAATGGCCGAAGCTAAACTTGCGGCGCTTGTCGAAGAGCTAATCCATTTTGAGCAGGCGCAAATAGCAGATGTGTTCGGCAAAGAAGGTGGTTGGCTTTCCAGGTATACTCTGGAGGAATGGCAAGTTTTAAGACTAAAATTAGAAGCCGAAGTAGACGAAAGAATGGAGGGTATGGGATTTGAGCAATAAAGAAGATGCCATCTATCGCAAGAGCAGGCTAGGCGGTGGGTACCGGATTTTTAACTTAAAACGACATATTCTTCACAGCGACGGACTGCTCACAATTAAAGCAACCGGTTATGAAGATGACGAAACGCATTGGACAGGATGGATGGTGGTATCGCCTTCAGACACCGATTACGACTTTTGGTACTGGATGGCGCATGTCCAGCGTGTACCGGAACTTGTACTTGTTCAAGAACGTGAATTGAGCAATTGGAAAGCAATTTATAAGGCGCAAACAAATTTGTCTGGATCAGAAACTGTGTGGCTTGATCCGTCATTAAAGCAGCCTCGCAAAAAAGCCTCAGTCAGATGACCGGGGCTGCAAGTTCCACCTCCAAATCAACGGCGTGAATTTGTAAACAGAAGGGTCACTTCATGTCTACTGCTGACAAACTGCTTTTGATTTCTCTAGGTCTAAATGGCATTTGGCTGGCAAAGGTCATTATTCGCTGGGCAGGGGACAATGTGACTCGGCTGGTTCGCGCAATGCTTATGTTGCTGGGTTTGACAGTGCTTTTAGGGTTTGGGGTTCTGGTACTGCATTTTAGCGGGAGTTGGTTCGTTGTAGTCAAAGCCGTCAATGACATAGCCTTCACTGCACTACTGTGATGCTGCGTGCCATTGATGGAACTGCTTCCACGCCCATGGGGCAATGCTCCCAAAAAGAAAGGCAATCTCCGTTGATACGCACCTGTTTGTTAGCAATGGCTTTCATGTGTTGGGCAGTGAGCTTCAAAGCATTGCGGGCAGAGACGCCTGCGTTGCCGCCGTTCACTTGGGGCGACACAACGCATGTGGCCGATGCAGGGTGGGGGCGCATGATCCGGCTGCACGGCCAGGACTGGCTGTGCGTGGACAATCTTTACCCAAAGCCGAACGCTGTCTGGCAGCCTGAAATCAGCCATGACAACGCCCGAACCTGGACGCCGGTGACGACGGTGGGCGAGACGGGACGCAATTTAGACAACGGCGAGCTGATCCAGTTGCCGAACAAGACGCTGCTGCTGACGGGCCGGTCGGTTGTTACGAGCGGGACGCCCGGCGTTCAGCAGTCCTACCACCTGCCGGTGTACCAAAGCACGGATGAAGGCAAAACCTGGACATTTTTGAGCCAAGTCGCAACAAGCGAGCCAAACCCGAACCCACCCCATCAGCCCTCGCAGGGCCTGTGGGAGCCGCATTTCTTTCTGCTGCCCGATGGGGCGCTTGCCTGCGCGTATGCCGACGAAACCCTGTCCGTGAGTACGCCTGCGTTCAGCCAGATCGTGTCGGAGAAAGTCTCGCGGGATGGCGGGGCGACCTGGGGACCAAAAATTGTTCTGGCGGCGCAGATCGGCGGGGGCGGCCAGCGGCCGGGAATGCCGGTGGTGACCCGCATGAAGAACGGCCAGTATGCGGCTGTTTATGAAGTCGTCGGCATCGGCGACGCCAACGTCTACTTTAAAACGTCCCGCGACGGCGTTTCCTGGCCTTCCGGCATCGGCACGCCCATTCCCTGTCAGCACGCCGGGCCATGGATCACATCCCTTCTCAGCGGGCGGCTTGTGGTCTCCTCCTGCGAAAACCAAATCTCGTACAGCGACGATTACGGCGCGACCTGGCTTTTATCTGCCCCGTCTGCGAAAGCCTTCGGCCACGTCTTTTCCTGGCCCGCGATCTACGAAGCTGCGCCAAACCAACTCGCCCTGATGACAAGCTGGCATGGGGTCCAAATCCGCTGGGGCCAGGTCAGCCCCAGCCCAACCTGGCCTGCCGCTTTTGCTTATGATTTCGCCGGTGCCAGCGATGCCGGCTGGACACGCTACGGCGGCAATTATGCGTTCGCGGACGGTGCGTATCTGCTGCTTAACGCCGGCACGACCGGCAAGACGCTCACCGGCAACCCGGCCTGGGGTGACGGCACTGTCCAGGCAGATGTCATGCTCACTTCGGCAGGCAACGCCGGGGTCATGGTCCGCACGACAAACGCGGATTTAGCCGGGCCAGACAGCTTCTTCGGCTACTATGTCGGGCTGGAATCAAGCGGAAGCGTCTTTCTCAGCCGCTCCGTAGATGACTACACCCAGCTTGACCGAACCCCGATGCCGGTGGCGCTCAATACCTGGTATCCCGTCAAAGTCGTCATGCACGGGGCCACGCTGACAGTTTTTGTCGGGGATATGAAAACGCCGAAGATGAAAGTCTCCGACAGCTATCTTTCGCGCGGCCAGATCGGCCTGCGGGCGCACCTCTGCAACGCCGAGTTCAACCATGTCCGCTACCAAGCGGCGGCTGTCACGGCGGAGAAGAAAGATCGGTGACACTCCTGTCTGCGCTGAAGACGGCGCTACCGGCGCTGACCCAGAAGAACGCAGGCATCGTCCTTGAGTGTCCCGTGAGCGAACTCGCGTGCGCCGTCCAGGATCGCGCGGCCCATCTTTTCCAGTGTTCCCGATGGCTGCGCTTCCCGAACCAGACGCATTAGGCCATCGTAGCCTAGAAATTGCTTGTCCTGCCGCACTTCAGTCACGCCATCGGTCGTCAGGATAATCAAGTCGCCCCGCCCAAGCTGAAAAGCTGTTTCTTTGTACTCAGTCCCCGGCTGGAACCCAAGCAGCAGGCCGTTGACCTTTATTTCTTCCATGGAGCCGTCACGGCGAACCAGAAGCGGCGGCTCCATTCCCCCGCCGGCGACGCGGGCCTGACCTGTCGCCGTGTCAAAAATGGCGATGGTGAGGCAGACCGGGGCGTCATCTCCCTCCGCGTTCAGCCCTTCCCCGTAAAGCCGGTGGCCTTCGCACAAGTAGTTGTTCATTTGCTCCAAAATGCGCCCCGGCTGCTCGTGTTCCCGCACAAAGGCACGCAGCACATACTTCAGCTCAGCGGTGAACATGGCGGCGGGCAGGCCGTGCCCCATCACATCGCCCAGCACCAGGGCAATATGCCCGTGGTCGCACGCGAACGTGTCCCAAAAGTCTCCGCCGACCAGGGCACTGTCCGAGGCCGCTTCGTACAGCGTCTTGACCGCAAGCCCCGGAAACGAGTTTTCCGGCGGCATGAACAGCAGGGACCGCTGCAAAGTTTCCGTGATGTTCCGCTCCCGCTTGTATGCGGCTTCCAGTTCCCGCGCCGTTCCTTCCAGTGCCAGCGCCGCCTGCTTTTGCACGGTCGCGTCCACGATCACGCAGCGCAGCATCTCGATGGCGCCGGCAGCGCTGTAAACGAGGCGCACGATGTTACGCATCCACACCCATTCCGAGTCGTCGGACAAAGCGCGGAACTCGTATTCGTAGTCTTGCCGCGCCTCTAAAAACGCCGGAAAGAGACCGGCAACCCGCTCCCGGTCGTCGGGATGGACAATTTCGGCGAGAAAGTCCGGCTGGGAACGCCAGCGGTCAAGCGGATGACCAAGAAATGTTTCCGCTTGCAGGCTCAGAAAAGACGGCCTGCCTGTTTGCAGCTCCACCTCGCAGATGACGGCATCCAGTCCGTGCAAAAGGTCGCGTAGGCGCTGCTCGGCACGCAGGGCCACTTCGGCGAACTCCTGCTGCCGAACGCCGGCCACAACAAGCCGCTCGTTGATTTCCAGCATTTCCTGATGGTCCGCGCCGAAGTGAGCAGGAGTTGCTTCATTTCTCATCTTGGGAACACTCTTTCCGTTTCTTTCCAGGCTGCCGATCAATTTTGCCGTTCCGGCAGGCCGCTGATTAGGCCGCTGTATTCCGACAAGCAATCACCGACCACCAGGCCCTCAGACGTGACCTCGTATTCCCGGATGTCCTTGCTGTGATTGCCGCCCCGCATTTTGACGACCAGCATGATTCGCCGAAGCTGGCCTTTGATTTCGATGTAGCGCTGCAAAACAATGTCGTCGCTCAAGAAAGAAATTGCCTGGGGCGTGAACCGCAGGTCCGTAAAAGAAGAAACAGTCTCCACGGTCGTCAAAACTGTCACGCCTGCCCCGGTCAGCGCGACGATCATCCGGTACAGTGATTCGCGGAAGTCCTGACGGAACGCTGGCGCGAGGGCCAATTCAAACCCCGTCATCGAATCGATCACTACTCGCTGCGCCCCGATTTCTTTGACGGCATCCAGCATCGCCCGCAGCGCCTCATCGACCGACAAGTCGAGGGGACGCAGATACAACACCTTCAATGTCCCTTCGGCGATTTTCCCGTCCAGCCCCAGCCCCAGGTGGTCCGCCCGCTCTACATAGTTTTGAGGCCGCTCCTCAAAAATGGCAATCACGCCCGGCTGCCCCTGTTTAACGCCCTCGGCGATGAACTGGGTGGCAAGCGCTGATTTGCCGGAGCCGGAAGGGCCGGCCACCAGCACCGAGTCGCCGAGGGGAATGCCGCCCGCCAGCATCTCATCCAGCCCCGGCACGCCCGTAGACTGCCGCTCCCCGGAAGGCAGCGGCCTGTCCCTGCCGACAAGGCCGTAAGTTCTAGGGAATACTTGCAGGCCACGGCCGGTGATACGAAACGTGTGCAGCCCCGGCATAGACTCCTGGCCGCGCAGCTTCATCACCTGAAGCTTGCGGACCACAGAATTGCGCTCGACGCTCTGAAAAAGCCAGAATAAGCCATCGGCAACCGTGAAAACGGGGTTGTTCTGGATTTCTCCTTCGGTATATTCCCCAATCAGAAACGTGGTCGCCTGCCAGCTTGTCAGGTACAGCGCGAGGCGCTGCACGAAGCCTTGCAGTTCCAGTTCGCTGGCCGGGGCCGACTGCGACTTGCGGATAAGCGTGCGAAACGAGTCCACGAAAACCAGGCTGGGGGAGGCCGCCTCCACTTCGGCCTTGATGCGCTCCAGAACGCCGCCGAGGTCGCCTTCCAGCACGGCGTCGCTGAGATTGATAAAGCGGACCGAGCTTTCCACTTTGGCGGCGTCAAAGAAATCAAACTGCTGCTGGTAGCGCAGCATCTTCAAAGTCGGCTCGCCCAGCACGGTGAAGTAAAGAGCAGGGCTTTCGGGCGTCGCATTGGCGAACATGATCTGGTGCGCAAGCGTCGTTTTGCCGGTTCCGGGCATACCTGCCAGGATGTTGAAAGAGTATTCCGGCAGGCCGCCGCCCAGCACCGTATCCATTTCCGGCACTCCTGTCGGGAGCTTACGCAGAACAACCTTGTCTTGCTCGTTCATAGTCTCTTGCTTTCCTTGTCGGCTGCACTGCCCGCCTCTAATCCAGGCCACACCGCACCGAGCATTCGCAGTGTCAGGTCTTCACCGATAAATGTTGCTAATAATCCGAGAAGGCTGGCTAAAAGCGCGACTGCCGCTTCGGAGGACTCGGCGTTGAAGGGTTCGTCATCTCCGCGCAGCCCGGCGAGAGAGCCGTTTTCTTCAATCCGAACAGCGCGAAGAGAGGGAAAAAGGGTTTTTGTCAAGACAAGGGCGCGGGCAAGAAGCGTTCGGAATCCTTCCTGTCCAATGCGCTTCGACAGGTACATCCGCATCTTGTCGGACACGCGCTCGGCAGCTCCAGAGAGTCACTGGCGAACGCAGGTTGTTCGGGGTACATCCGCATCTTGTCGGACACGCGCTCGGCAGCACCTAACAAGGACTTCTGGCCCTCGCTTTCACCAGCTTCAAGCGCCAGCAGGTGCCGAACAATATCTATCATGGCATCCGCCCGCATTCTATCTGCTTTCTCCTGAACTGCTGTTTCCAATGTATGCCGGGCATGAATGGCTCCCGGTCAAGGGGCCGCGCAAGAGAGCATATAAGCACTCTTACCTATACCCGCTCGCTTCCTTCCCTAACCCGACTAAAAATCCGCTTGTCGATTGTGTGCTGGGGTGTGCTGGCAGTTAAAACAGCAAGCCTCCAGCGCCGAAGGCAAAAGTACCCTGCCGCAGCGGCAGAAAGAGACTAAATTTCGTTGGCTTCTTCACCTTTGACCGTGTCTTCGGTGACGTTGTCGCTGATTTCCATCTTCTCGCTGTCAGGGGTTTCGCTGTGGCTGGTGCTGGTTGTTTCTGTGCCGCCGGGAATATCGCGCGTTTCTGTTTTTGTGTCGTCCATTAGGCTGCCTCCGTTGTCATTCTGCCAAATTATGCCCAGGCAAAAGAGCGAGCTAAACTTCGCCGCCGACCTCCTGCAAGACCATTGCCGCGCCGCCTAAAACGCCTGCGTTGTCGCCCAGCTCGGCGGGGACGATCTGGCAGATGCGGGACATGGAGCGGATCGCGCAGGCGGTCGCGGTCCGCCGGATGGGGTCTAGAATGATGTCCCCAGCCTGAGCGATGCCGCCGCCGACCACAATCATCTGCGTGTTGAACAAATTGATCAGATTGGCGACGCAGACGCCTAAATAGTAGCCGGTTTCTTCGTAGACTTCTAAAGCAACAGCATCACCCTTCTGGGCTTCTTCGGCGATAATGGCAGGTGTTAAGGCAAAGCGGTCATAATCCACCCGCGCTCCCAAAGTGGTCGGACGGCCCGACTGGATTTTGCGGGCGGCCCGTTCAATGATAGCATCGCGCTGGGCTTCGCCTTCCAC
>CAXUBO010000044.1:0-7027 GCA_964249345.1 uncultured Armatimonadales bacterium
GTGCCGGGGCGGCGGGTTTAGGAGCGGCGGGGGCAGACGCGGGATGGATGCTGGCTTCGGCCCAGTTGCCGGTCCATTCCAGGCGCTTCGCAGCGAGCTGGGCGGTTTCTTTGCCTTCGTACCGGGCAATGAGCGCCAGCGCGAGATCAATGCCGGCGGAGATGCCGGCGGAAGACAGGATATTGCCGCCGCCGTTGACCACTCGTGCCCCTTTGACGACCCGCACTTTGGGATACATCTTCGCAAGAGTCTCAATTTGGGCGGTATGCGTCGTGATTTGATGGCCGTCGGCGAGTCCGGCTTTCGCCAGAATGAACGCGCCGGTGCAGACGGAGGCAATGACTTCCGCCGTATCGCAGGCGTTGTTTAGGAACTCCAAAAGGTGAAGCGGCAGTGTCTCGCGCCGGGCGCCGGGGCCGCCGGGAATGACAACAATGTCCGCCTCAAATGCCTGGGCGAGAGATTTGTCGGGCAGCACGCACAGGCCGTGCGAGCATTGAATGGTTGCTCGCCGGTCGGCGACGGTTTGCACCTGAAAGGCAGGCTTATCGCTCCATTTGCCATCTATGACGCGCCGGCAGGACGCCAGGACTTCATAAGGACCGCAAAAATCCAGTTCATCGACACCGTCATACAGCAGCACGTCTACAGTTTTCATCGTTTGTCTCCTGGTACTCTTATTAAATTTATCAGTCAACGGCGAGTAGAATTGTTGCGCTTACCGCCAAAAGCGCAAAAGAGAATCGAAAATTGCCCGGCCATCCGCCGAGCCAAGCGCCGGGTCCGAAGCGCGTTCGGGGTGGGGCATCAGGCCCAGGACATTAAAGCCGGCCCCGGCAATGCCGGCAATGTGGTTCCCGGAGCCGTTTGGGTTGCCTGCTTCCGTCAGATCGCCTTCGGCAGTGCAGTAGCGGAATAAAACGCGGCCGCTGCCCATGAGCTCATCATAGACGGCACCGTCGCAGACATACTTGCCTTCGCCGTGCGCGATGGGAACTTGCAGGATTTGGCCTTCCGCCAGCATGTTTGTCCACGGCGTATCGGCGTTTTCGGTTCGCAAATAGATTTGCTTGCAGATAAATTTCTGATTGTCGTTGCGGAGGAGCGCCCCCGGCAGCAGATGCGACTCGCACAGCACTTGAAAGCCATTGCAGATGCCAAGCACCAGTCCGCCGGACGCCGCAAAGTCTTGGGTCGCCTGCATCGCGGGCGAAAACCGGGCAATCGCGCCGCAGCGCAGGTAATCGCCATACGAAAAGCCGCCGGGGACCACGACGCAGTCTACGCCCCTTAAATCGGCGTCCTGATGCCATAGATACTCGGTCGGCTGGCCCAGCACGTCTTTCAGTGTATGGTAAGCGTCCTGGTCGCAGTTGGAACCGGGGAATTTGATGACGCCAAACTTCACGAGGTCACCTCGTACCGGAAGTCTTCAATCACGGGGTTTGCCAGAAGTTTGCCGCACATCTCCTTGACCTGGGCGTCAATGTCGGGACCGTCTTCGACGCTCATCTCGACATATTTGCCGATCCGCACTTCTTCCACGCCCGCATAGCCAAGCTGCTGCAAGGCGCTCTGGACAATCTTGCCCTGCGCGTCCAGCAAAGACGGCTTCAGCGTGACATACACTTTCACTTGCGCCATAACAATCCTTTAGTCCTCCATTATACCACGGCTATTGATACTGTGCCGAATTTTATTTTGTGCTTATCTCCTCAATATGCCGAACAAGCTGCTCCGCAAGACCCGTGTAAGAGGCCGGAGTCAGCGCCAGCAGGCGCTGCTTGTCGTCGTCCGGCAGGTCTAGGTCTGCCATGAACGCCTGGATTCCCGCCTGCGTGATGCCCGCGCCCCGCGTCAGCTCTTTCAGCCGCTCATACGCGCCCGGCATGGAGACGCGCCGCATGACGGTTTGGACCGGCTCCGCCAGCACCTCCCAGGCAGGGTCCAGATCACGCGAGATCGCCGAGGGGTTGACATCCAGAACGCCCAACCCGCGCCGTGTCGCCTGCAAGGCGATGAACGAATGCGCGACTGCCGTGCCGAGATTTCGCAGCGCCGAGGAGTCCGTTAAATCCCGCTGCAAGCGCGACACCGGCAGCTTGCCCGCGAGATGGATCAACAGCGCGTTGCTGATGCCTAAGTTGGCTTCAGAATTCTCAAAGTTGATTGGATTGACTTTGTGCGGCATCGTAGACGAGCCGACTTCCCCGGCGACAGCCCGCTGCTTGAAGTAACCCAAAGAAATATAAGTCCAGATGTCCTGGTCAAAACCGAGCAAAATGGTGTTGAACCGAACCAGGGCGTGCGCGAGTTCTGCGATGTAATCATGCGATTCAATTTGCGTCGTCAGCGGGTTCCAGGTCAATCCTAAGCGCCCGACAAAGGTCTGAGCCAGATGTTCCCACTCCAAATGCGGATACGCGATAGAATGCGTGTGATAATTGCCGACCGTGCCGCTGAACTTGCCGAGATATTCTACGGCTTCGATTTGCCGAAGCTGCCGCTGCCAGCGGTAAACAAAGACAGCCAGCTCTTTTCCCAGCGTTGTCGGGCTGGCCGGCTGGCCGTGAGTCCGAGACAAAATGGCGACAGCCTTTGTCCCCTGGGCGATTTGCGCGACTTGACTTGCCATTGCCTGCGCCAGCGGAAGCCAGTGCCGGGTCATGCCCTGCTGAAGCATCTGAGCATACGCCAGGTTGTTGATGTCCTCGGACGTGCAGCAAAAATGGAGGAACGGGATAGCGTCGGCAAGCGTCGTTTCTCTAAGCTTCTCCTGCAAGTAGTATTCTACCGCTTTGACATCATGGCGCGTCGTCTGCTCAATCTGCCGAACACGCTCCGCCTCCGCCGGGCCAAACTCCGTCATCAAGCCTTGCAGCAGGGCCGTTTCCGCCTCGGTGAAGGGGCGAACTTCGGCGATTTCAGGCCGCTCCGACAAAAACAAAAGCCATTCCACTTCCACGCGCACCCGGTACTTGATCAGCGCAAACTCAGAGAACTCAGCGCTCAGCTCTGCCGTCTGCGCCTCGTACCGTCCATCAATCGGCGATATTGCCGTTACTGACATTTCCTGCCCTCCGCCCCTAATAAACCTTCAGTATACCTCTCTTGCCGATGCCGTCACAGTGTCACAAACGGCGCAATCTTTGCATACTTCTTGGGGCCGATTCCGGTCACTAAAGTTAAATCTTCAATCTTGGCGAAGCCCCCGGACTGCTGCCGGTACGCGATGATCCGCGCCGCCATGCTTGGTCCCACGCCCGGAATCTGCTCAAGCTGTTCGGGTGTCGCCGTGTTGAGACTGATCTGCTGACCTGGCCCCATCTTCCCGGAACGGCTGCCGCCGCTGGTTTTAGCCGGCTTCACCGCAGAAGAAAGCGGCGGCAGTGACGCGGGCGGCTTTGCGGATGCTGCCGCCGCTGATGGCGGGGAAAGCGCTGCCGGGGACACTGAGGCTGTGCCGCGCTGGGGAACAAAAACTTTCTCGCCGTCCGTGACCGGCTGAGCCAGATTGACCGCGTCCATGTCCGCCGCCTCCGTTGGGCCGCCTGCCGCGAGGACAGCCTGCATGATGCGGCTGTCCGGCGGCAGAAGGTAAAGCGACGGGCGGCGCACGGCACCCGCGACATCTACATAGACCCGCTTAACGGGTTTTAGAATGCTTGCCGCCGGCGCTGCCGCTCCGGCGGCATGAGGGTCAGCAGCCGCAGGCGGCGGGGAAGCGAATATAATCGGCGGCGGGGCCGCCTGCCGCCCTTTGAGTAGCACAAACCCGCTGCCAAGCAGGCAGGCCAAGCAAATCACAAGCAGCGCGGCGCGAACACGAGCATCCTGCATAGAATTCCTCCATGAAAAGCGATAGGTAGTGCAACTTTTTTAGCCGTGGCGTGTCTCTTGTGATAGGAGACACATCCATGAAAAGATTTACCGAAACGCAGGCGTTTCCTGCCTTTGCCTACGCCGTGCTGCTGCTGACGTTTGCTGCCTGCTTTTGGTCTTGGCCGTTTACGCACAGCAGAATGGGCCTCAGTGGGGACTGGTGGCTCTTGATACTCGGTGCCCCGGCGATAGCGCTCAACCTGCTGTGCCAAAAGACGGTTGTGACGGACCACGAACTTTCTGTCACTTTCGGCGCAGTGCTGCCGCTGTACCATAAGCGCTTTCCCTTGCAAAACATTACGGCAGCGGAAGCAGCAACATACGCGCCGATTACAGAATACGGCGGCTGGGGCATTCGCGGCTGGGGCCGAAACACCGCGCTGAACGCACATGGCAGCCAGGGCGTCCGTTTGACGCTTCAAGACGGCAGCCGTGTTCTGGTTGGGTCTCAGCGCCCGGAAGAGCTGGCTCAGGCGCTGGAAGCTGATTAAACCACGACATTGACCAGCTTGCCGGCAACGACAATGATCTTTTTCGGTGTATTATCGCCAAGCGCTTCCCGCACTTTTGGGCTGGCGAGAGCCAGAGCCTGCAAGTCGTTCTGGCTTAAATCCGCAGGCACCGTCAGCTTGTCGCGCACTTTGCCGTTGACCTGGACCACGAGGGTGATTTCGTCGTTTTTAGCGACGGCAGGGTCCGCTTGGGGCCACGGGTGACGGTACAAAAAGCCGGACTGCCCCAAACCGGCCGTCCAAAGCTCATCGGCCAGATGCGGCGCGAAGGGAGCAAGCGCCAGCACGAAATACTCGACGGCTTCGTCTAAGGCCGCCGAGCGCGTGCCTGCGGGCAGGGCATTCGCGACTTCGTACATCGCGTTTGTCCACTCCATCAGGCCCGCAACGGCCGTGTTAAAGCGGAAGTTTTCTAAGTCTTCGGCAACGCGCAGCAGAGTTTGATGCGTCTTGCGCCGCAGGTCGCGGTCTTTGCCGGCGGCGTCACCGACGCGGTCCCGCCAGTTGGGAGACCAGCCGACGCTGCCTTGAGCGACTAAGCGATAGACGCGGGCGAGGAACTTGGACGAGCCGCGAATGCCTTCCTCGCTCCACTGCACCGTTTCGTCAAAGGGTGCGACAAACATTTCGTAGACGCGCAAACTGTCCGCCCCAAACCGCTCGGCGGCTTCGTCCGGAGTGACGACGTTGCCGGACGATTTGGACATCTTCGCCCAGCGGTAAACAATCTCGCTTGGGTCAAAACGCGCCAAATCTTCAGGCTTAACGGCCTTCCAATCGTCAATCTTCTCGTCGCCCTCCGTTTCGCCGGCGTCTTCGCCCGCCAGCGTGTTCCGGCCCGGCGTGTAGGCCAGCATCATGCCTTGATTGCGGTAGCGCCGGTACGGCTCATCAAAGCCGATCAGGCCGGCATCGTGCAGCACTTTGGTCCAGAAGCGTGAGTACAGCAGATGGCTGACCGCGTGTTCCGCACCGCCGACATAGGTGTCTACCGGCAGCCAGTAATCAACAGACACGCGGGAGAACGGCGCGTCGGCATCATTCGGGTCCGCAAAGCGCAGAAAGTACCATGACGAGCAGGCGGTTCCCGCCATCGTGTCCGTCTCGCGCCTCGCAGGCTCGCCGCAGACCGGGCAGTTCGTTTCGACAAATTCGGCAATGGCCGCCAGCGGTCCTTCGCCGGTTCCCATCGGCTGGTAGTTTTCCACCGGCGGCAGCAGGACAGGCAACTGGTCGTCCGGCACGGCGACTTCCCCGTGCACCGGGCAGTGGATAATCGGGATGGGAACCCCCCAGTACCGCTGACGCGATACCAGCCAGTCCCGGAACCGATAGGTGACCACGGGCTTGCCCATGCCCTGCTCTTCCAGCCAGGCCGCGACGCGCTTCACAGTGTCTTTGGAATACGCCAGTCCATCAAACTGGCCCGAATGAACCAAGACTCCTTTGTCGGTTGTCGCCGCCGTCATGGCCGCGCCGTCAACTTCCGCACCGGGCTGCTGGTACACGGGAACAACGGCCAAGCCGAACTTGCGGGCAAAGTCAAAGTCCCTTTGGTCGTGCGCCGGGACCGCCATGATCGCGCCGGTTCCGTAGCCCATGAGGACGTAGTCGGCGATCCAGATCGGGAGGGATTCGCCGTTGACTGGATTGGTCGCATACGCGCCGGTAAAGACGCCTGTCTTTTCGCGTCCTTCCGCCTGCCGGTCCATTTCCGTCTCGCGCCCCGCCCGCGTCACATACGCGCTGATCGCGTCCCGCTGCTCGCCTGTCGTCAGCACATCTACCAGCGGATGCTCCGGGGCCAGCACCAGAAACGTCGCGCCCCAAAGCGTGTCAGGCCGGGTCGTGAAGACGGTAATGGCGGGGGCCTCTCTACCCGGCGCATCTGCACCCGGCACAACCGCGAACGTCACTTCCGCGCCTTCGCTGCGCCCGATCCAGTTGCGCTGCTGCTGCTTGACGCCTTCCGGCCAGTCTAAAGTGTCAAGGCCCGACAGCAGCCGCTCGGCGTAAGCCGTCACTTTCAAGTACCACTGCGGAATATACCGCTTTTCCACCAGCGCCCCAGAGCGCCAGCCGCGCCCGTTGACGACTTCCTCGTTCGCCAGCACCGTCTTTTCCACGGGGTCCCAGTTGACCGGCGCGTTCTGCCGGTACGCCAGCCCCTGCTTGTACAGAAGTAAAAATATCCACTGAGTCCATTTGTAGTAAGCGGGATCGCTGGAATTGATTTCGCGGTCCCAGTCATAGGCCATGCCGATCAAATTAATTTGCCGCTTGTAGTTCGCCGCAAATTCCCGCACCATCGGCCCCGGATTGACCTTACGCTTCAGCGCCTCATTCTCGGCGGGCAGGCCGAACGCATCCCAGCCCATTGGGTGCAGGACATTAAAGCCCTGCATGGATTTGAGCCGCAGAAACGCATCGGTGGGCGCATAGTTCTTGAAATGCCCCACCGACAGCCCCGATCCCGAAGGGTAGGGGAACATCTCCAGCCCATAATACTTCGGCTTATTTGGGTCAATCTCGGCATGATACAAATCCGCCGCGTCCCAACGCGCCTGCCATTTGCGTTCAATCTCGTGAAAGTCGTATTTCTCGTCCAGCGCCATTGTGTGAGTGCCTAATTC
>CAXUBO010000044.1:7127-13695 GCA_964249345.1 uncultured Armatimonadales bacterium
GCGGATTTAGCGGAAGCGGTGCAGCATCCGCAATTGTTGAACGGCAGAAGAACTCCGTAAAGAACCATGCCATAAATGGCACGGCTACCTAGCGAAGACGCTACGAAGTACCGCTTCTGCATCGGCAGACCCGGAGGGCGCGGCACTAAGACTGTTCTTGATTGGCTTTTTCTTAACTTCTTTTTATTAACCCCGCGAAGCGATGTTTTGTGGCGTCTTCGCTGGGTAGCCGTGCCATTTATGGCATGGTTCAAGCAAAAAAGGACAAGGCATAATGCCTTGTCCTTTTAATCTTCGTCAACCGTAGAAACCCGCCTGGCGGTGATGATTTACTACGGATTTCTCCGCTTCCCGGCTCAATGGCTATTCCAACAACTTGGAACCCCGGCTGCCCGACTGCCTCTTTCGAGGTCTCCACGGGTGGGCAATTTCATTGTAGCATATTACGCTGCTAAAACGCTTTTGCGCTTCTTGGCAGCAACAGCCACGCCGCCGAGGCCGAGGGCGAGCAGGAGGCCGAGCGAGACGGTGGTGGAGGCTTCGGGAACGGCGGCAGGGGAGACGCCGACGCTGTCAATGAACGCGGTGTTGTCGCCGCCTGCCGTGTTCAGGCCGGTGAAGGTCAGGGTGTGGGTGCCGGCGTCCACGAGGACCGGCAGGGTCGTGAAAGACTGGTAAGAAGTTGACAGGCCGGGGCCGTAGACGCCGAGCGGGATGCTGTCAAGCGAGACCTCAAAGTCCTGCGGGCCGCCGAAGTTGCCGCGCTGGGCGGCGTCAAAGCTGAAGGTGTACGCGCCGCCGGCAAAGCCGGAAATCGCCTGCGAGAACGTGCCGGTGTCTTGCAGAAATGCAACCTGGCTGCCTTCGGGCGCGTCCGGGTTGCCGCTCGTGAACCCGCTGCCGTTGCCGCTGATGCCGGAGCCGCCCTCAAAATCCCAAACAGCCTGCGCGGCCTGGTCTGCGGTGAGCGACGGCACGCCGTACTGTGCATCGGCGGCGCTGTAGGCATACGCGCCGCTGCCGAGACTGGGAGCCTCAAACCCGGCGTTGCCGATGGTCTGCGCGGCGGCGGGATGGGCGGCGGCAAGGCTCAGGCCCGCAAGAAGAATGGTTCCAAAAGTCAGCGAAAGAGACGAACGGCGCGAATTAATGATCAATGAGTACATCGGTGGACCTTCCATGAGCAAGTAGGCCGATGCCCGAAGGCTGCTCGGCGGCGGGAACGACTTCCCCGCGACGAAAGCCTACTTTACATGGAAGATGCCAACTGAGGCGTTTTTGAGGGAAACAGGTATGTGAGACAGGCAAAAGCCGGCAACAAAAACAGGAAGGGAGCCTGTTACTGGGATAACGCTTTTACTGGGATAACGCTTTTTTCGCGACGGCCTTTTCGGCACTGGCGCGTTCTCCTTCCTGCTCTTCTTTCATTTCCTTGCCTAAAAAGTAATTCAGCACGGTGCGGATAATGGCAATCGCGCCCAGCTTTCCGATCTCGGTCCAGCTTGGCGCGACTGCGGTGGACAAAATATCAGCCCCAAGCTGAAATTCTAAGGCCAGCGCGAGGTAACGCGCAAGCGTCAGGCGGATGGCGTTGAAGTCCGCCGTTTTGCGCTCGGCCAGCGCCCGCGCAAACAGCAGAGCCGCCAGAATGACGCCCATTCCGACAATAAGTGCGCCGAGTGTCTCGACGCCCAGCCTCAGCCACTGAACCAGCGTTTGAATCACATCTTCAGCTTTTAAATCAAGCATTCTTTTTCCTAAACAACAGGCGTATCACTGCTTGCTGCGCGAACACGAGCAGGACAATCAAACCGACGCAGACGCCGAACAAAAGCAGGCCGCGCCCAGACCCCGCGCCCAGCGCAAACGACAGCGCGGTGGAAACGGCGGGCGGATGCATGGCGCGAAGCAGGATCATGCCGAAGATGACAAGGATCATCGCGCCGCCTGCGGTCCAGAAACTTGGTCCCAGCAGGAAATGGGCGGCGAAGCCGATAACCGCGCCCATGCCTTGCGCGACTAAGAGTGTGCGGACGCTGTTCATCTGATGCTTGGGGTCCAAGTAAATCAAAAAGGCGCTGGACGCAAGGGACGCAAACAGCAGGCGCTGACGGCTCCAGGCTTCCACCAGTGCGAACACGAGCAGGACCGTAACGGTCGGCATGAGCGCCAGCGTTAAATCGTCGCGCAGAGAGCGGCGCGGCAGGGAGGAGGTATGGCTTGTGTTGGCGGGTTCCATGAATGATTGCGTTCTACCCGGCCTCCCTCGGAAATTATGCAGGCACGAGAAAAAGAAAGAATTTTTTGCTCAGCCAGAGTGCGAGCAGAAATGAAATTTACGGAGTGGTTTGTATGATAAGCAGGTCGGGTATCTTGGGTTTGTCAGAGACTTCAAGCATTCAAGCGCGGCTTCTCTTCCAAAAAAGCAAAAACCAGCACCTAATACCGTTCACAGAAAATCAGGAGTACAAAGATGTCAAAAACAGTTGTGGGACTTTTCCCCCAGTCACAGGATGCTCAGGCCGCCATGCGCGATCTGGAAACAATGGGCATCAAGCGCAACAGCGTTCAGGTGATGACAAGCGATGCACGCGACAAGGTTCTCAATGCGCTGACGGGCGTAGGTGTGCCTTCCGATGATGCTCACCTCTACGCGGAAGGCGTCCGGCGCGGCAGTGCGCTCGTCGTCGGAACCGTGGAAGACAATCAAGCAGACCAAGCAGTTGCAATTTTAGACCGCAACAATACCATTGACATTGACAAGCTCGGTTCCCGTTACCGCGAAACCGGCTACACGGGTTATAATGCTTCCCAGCCTTCCTACACTGAGCCTGATCTCAGCGCCGAGCGGGACTTGAACAAGCAGATCACCATCCCCATTGTCGAAGAGCAGCTTCAGGTCGGCAAGCGCGAAGTGCAGCGCGGCGGCGCCCGCATCCATACGTTCGTTACCGAGCGGCCCGTGGAAGCCGATGTCACCCTGCGCGAAGAGCATGTGACCGTGACCCGCCAAGCGGTTGACCGCGCAGCAACCGACGCGGATTTCCAAAACAAAGACATTACCCTCACTGAGATGGCCGAAGAAGCCGTTGTCGGCAAAACGTCGCGCGTTGTCGAGGAGGTTGTTGTCGGCAAGACGGCAACCGAGCGCACCGAGACTGTCCATGACACAGTGCGCCGCACCGACGTTGAAGTGGATGAAGTGGATACCAACACGCGCACCGGCCGCTAAGCCGGAACCCCACATGCGGGCGGCCTAGAGCCGCCCGCACTTTTCATGCAAGGCAGTGAAACAAGGAGACAGGACAATGGCAATGGCAGACAAGAACATCAACTACACTGACAAAACACTGACAGACGATGACGCACTGACGACAGGAACAACCACGGCGCACGGCAGCGACACAGAGCCGGCAACCGGACATGACACCAAAGAAGGCGGCATCTTGGGCGCAGTCGGCGGTGCGGTGGTAGGAATGCTGGCCGGCGGCCCGATTGGAGCAGTCATCGGCGCAGTGGCCGGCGGGGCTGCTTCGGCAGCCGCAGTCAATGTCGTAGACAAGCACGATCATGACTACGACCGCACTGTGGGAACAGCCGGCGGCGGCACGATTACGCAGACCGGCACGATCACACCCGCAGGCACGACCTCCGGCACCTATTCTTCCGGCACCTATTCTTCCGGCACCTATTCTTCCGGCGCGACCGCCGCTGGCGACTATTCTCAGAACACGCCGGCGACAACCGGCTACGGCAGCAGCAACCTCGCGCAGAACACCGGCACTGTTGGCGCCAATGGCGAAACGGTCATCCCTATCGTGGAAGAGGAACTGGCAGTCGGTAAGCGGGAAGTGCAGTCGGGCGGCGCTCATATCCGTACCGGCGTTATCGAAACCCCGGTATCCGAGCAGGTCACGCTGCGCGAAGAGCATGTCAACGTCACTCGTCAAGCGGTTGACCGTGCCGCGACAAGTGCGGACTTCCAGAACAAAGACATTACCTTGACGGAAACGGACGAAGTCCCGGTCGTCGCCAAGTCGGCCCGCGTTGTGGAAGAAGTCGTCGTCGGCAAGACAGCAACGGAGCGCACCGAGACTGTCCATGACACAGTGCGCCGCACCGACGTCGAAGTGGACGAGCTTGGGACTGACGGCACCACACGCCGCTAACCCGCGCTTTGTGCGAATTGCCCGCGCCCAGAAGGAGAAGCCTGAACCGGCCTGCTTCTTCTGGGCGCGTCTTTGTGTTTAGGAAAACGAATCAAGGAACTCAATTATGGATGCTATGATCACGGAAATCGTTATTTTTGAGGACGGCTCACGCGGGGCGCTTGCGTCTTCGCTTCTTTCCGCTCCTGCCGACGGCATGGCGGAAGTCGTGCTGGAAAACGGCCAGCACCTTTTTGTGCCGCTGGATACGCTGATTCCCATAGAAGCAGGCGGCTACCGCGTTGGGGCCCAGCCCTCTAGCTCCATAGGAGTGGCAGAGCAGGGAGACACTCAGGTTATTCCGCTGGTGGCTGAGACACTTACGGTCGGCAAGCGCGAAGTGGAGACAGGCCGGGTGCGGTTCCGAACCACCGTGACCGAGCGCACCGAGACTGTGGATGAGCCGTTGCTGCGAACGGAAGTCCAGACTCGCCGCGTGGAGGTCAACCAGTTTGTAGACAGCCCGCCGGCGGTGCGCTACGAGGGCGATGCCATGATCATTCCCATTTGGGAAGAAGTGCTGGTCGTTGAAAAGCGCCTCCGGCTCACAGAAGAAGTCTACATCACCCAGGTCCAGACCGAGCATCACGACCCGCAGACCGTGACGCTGCGCCAGGAAGTTCTCTCCGAAGAACGAGTGCCGGCTGACAATCAAGTGAATTTTTAGCACATTAACCGGCACGAAAAACGCCCCGGCTTGCCATACAGCAATCCGGGGCGTTTTGTCGTAAAAGCGGGGATGACGAGACTTGAACTCGCGGCCTCTGCCGTGACAGGGCAGCGCTCTAACCAATTGAGCTACACCCCCAGGACAAAGTTCCCAAAGCAGGGTTCGCTTTTACATAACAGAATATACCCGGCGGCGCGGCGGATGTCAAGAGGGACCTGAACTTTTTTGCGCGGTGCTTATCTGTCTGATATCTGTCTGAGCGCCCGCTGTACCGCGCCCTCAACAGGCGATTTCAACGGCGCTGCGATGACTGCCGCCGGGGCGAACCGGCGCAGGGAGCGCGTGAAAACGTCGGTGAGGACAGCCCCCGCGTTCCACAGGCCGCCTACCTGCACGACAGGAAACTCGGCGCTTGCGTCTGGAAAGAGCCGCTGCGTGACGCCATGAACCAAATGGGCCAGCGCTCCGCCCGCCCGCATCAAAATGGCACGGGCGGCGATGTCGTAATCCTCAAACGCGGCCTCGGCAGCAATGCGCGACAATCCTGCAATGGCAACGCGGCTGAGACTGCCGCCGTAAACACTTGGAACGATCTCCGAAAGCAACGCGAAACCGAGCGCCGCTGGAATGCGCCGGGACAGCGTTGTTGCCGGGCCGGTGCCGTCGGCGGCCTGCAAGACAGCAGCCAGAGCTGCCCGCCCGACGCCGTAGCCGCTGCCGGTGTCGTCAATCAAGTAGCCGTACGCCCCGGTGCGGTGCGTCTCGCCGACTGCGTTTTCACCGTAAGCCGCCGATCCCGTGCCGGCAATGACAATGACGCCCGGCCCGCGGCCCGTCGCTCCGGTCAAGGCAATGGCGTAATCCGGCTCCACGGAAACGAAAGCGTGCGGGAAAGCTTCTTGAAGACCGCGCTCGAACTGCGCCCGCCGGTCGGCATACGAAACGCCCGCCACGCCCGCGCAGACCGATGCGACGCTGGTGCGGCTCCGCCCCGCCAGCGCCGCATCAGACGCCGCAAGCACGGCAGCCAGGGCTTCGGACGGAGAAACAGCCGCCAGGTTGCATGGCCCGGACCCGCCGGACCCGGCAGCCGCTCCGGTCAAATCCGCCAGCAGAGCGCGGGTCTGGGTGCCGCCGCCGTCTAGGCCCAGCACTGTATCACCGTCGGCGCTACTCATCCGCCGTCGTTCCATCGGTGATTTGGGACAAATGGCTGGTGTCATTCAGGAACACGACGCGCCCGTCTGCGACGCTTCGGAAATCCAGGCGGGTCAAAGAGGCATTCCCCAGCCCCAGGCGCTGAAGCGTGGACAGCGGCGCTTGCAGGGCGAACAGCACAAACGCACGCGCCGAGCCGCCGTGGCTGACCACAAGCACGGTGTCCTCTGCGCCCGAATGGGCGTCTAAGATTTGGCACAGCGCCAGTCTCATGCGGTCCAAGACCTGCGTGTAAGTTTCGCCGCCGGGAATGGCGCTGTCCAGCTCATGCAGGACATGATAGCGGTGCCACAAATCCGCATAATCGCGTTCCAGTTCAGCTTTCGTCAGTCCCTCCCAGACCCCGAAGCCTTTCTCCCGCAGCTCCGGCAAGGTCTGAACGGGAAGGCCATGCCCCTCTGCCGCCGGCAGGGCGGTTTGGACCGCACGCGCCGAGTCACTGGAATATACGGCAGCCAGCGGCGTTTCCCGC
>CAXUBO010000044.1:13705-27210 GCA_964249345.1 uncultured Armatimonadales bacterium
ATGTCAGTCCAGCCTTGTACGCGCTGGATCACGTTCCATTCCGTTTCGCCGTGGCGCGTCAGCAGAATTCGTGTCACAATTGTTCCTTGAAAATAATTTGCATAAATGTTTGACGAATCACGAAAAGTATGTTATGCTGTTTTTGCTGCACGGCGTCGTGCTTTTGTTTTAGTCGCCTGTTCAAGGGCCGGTCTGTTCAAGGGCTTTAAACAATTGTCTATTGCATCCACAATACGCAGCATATCCCCCGCGCTTTTCGCCCTCAGTCTTGCCGGCACTGGCTTTGCTGGGACACATTTTCTGCTGGCTCATGCTTCGGCACGTCGATCCTCGGTTGACATTATACCTTCCAAAGTTGATCTTGGTCATCTCGGCTAATATGCGGCTGTTGACCACGTCGTTCAACTCTCAAACACAACTTCGCTTCCGCTGAAGATAAGCCAAGTGACGACCTCTTGCGGGTGTACGACTACCGATGCGCCGGATGTCATTCCTGCTCATGGTAAAGTGCCGTTGACCATACATTTCAACGCTTTGAGCCGGTCAGGCGCAGTCCAAGAAGAAGTTGACGTTTCGCTGGCAGGCCACGAGGCTGTTTCCATTCCAGTTGTTGGAACTGTGACCTCTGAAATTGCACCGTCTCAAACTGTTTTAAGCTTAACGGGCAAGCTCAAGACAGCCTCGCTCACGCTCAACCGTCTTGACGGCAAGCCGCTTTCCGCACTCAGTGTTCAGGCTCCGGCTTCTTTAAGTGCAAAAGTCTTGCCTCTTTCTCCACATACGATCCGGCTCACTGCCTCCCAAAATAGTCCTTGCCTGTCGGGAGCGCACAGCGAGCAGATTACTCTGCGTCTTAACGACGCTCTAGTTCCGACATTGACTGTTCCTGTTTCCTGGACAACGCAAAGCGCCTACAAAATAGTGCCGCCAACCGCGAATTTCGGCTCCGTCGCGTCTAGTTTTGTCTTAACGCAGAAGATATGGATTAGTGGCCCGGACGCCGCCCATCTGCGCCTTGTTTCCGTGCCGCCCGGCTGGAAAACTCAGATTCAGCCTGTTGCGCCGAGGATAGTTGATTTGACCCTTAGTGGATCCTCGAAAGGAGGACTACTACACTCATCCGTCGTTCTTGGAACTGACAATGTCCACGAACCGCGCATTGCCATTCCTGTCTACGCCGTTTTTGAGACAAGTGCCGACGTCTGTTCCGTCAAACCCTCTGTCTCAACCTTACAGTAAATGAAACACAAAAGAGGAACTATGATGACGAATCTTTTCAAGAAGCAGCGGAAGCAATCTTCGCTTGCAGCCGTCGCGCTTCTCAGCATCCTGCTTGGCGTACAAGGCGCTATCGTCGCGGTAGCAGATTCATCTATGCCTTTCTCGTTCAACTATGGTTTTAATATCGGCACTAGTGCAGAGTCGAGAGACCCTGCGGACGCTGGCGCGACCATCGTTAACGCCTGCACAGCTGAGTTTGGCTACTCTACACTAGCTACCTCTGATTACAATGAGTGCAAATATGGCGGATATGAAGGTGCCATTGCGGTCATCAACATAAATTACAGTCAGTAACCTCGGTTGGCAGCACTCAATTAAAACTCAGTGCTGCTACTCTTTCCCACAAGTCTGATTAGGTAGGCAGATGAAATTATCCTTTGTTCAATGGCTTCTCGTCCTTAACTTATTTATGCTTTGCGGGTTAGCTGTGTTTTTCACACAGAAACATCATCAGCGGCTGGTTCGGCAGGAAAGTGAGCAGGTCAGAACAGAGTCTATAATACGGGAAGCGGAAAAAAACGATACAACTCCCGAAGCGGAGAAAATACGGCTGCGACAAATCGCGAACGCACTTCCGGTTAAAAGAACAGTTACCAATGACGATCTTGCATTTCTGCTGGCTGAAATGAATAAACACAACGGACAAAAGTCCACAGACATAAACAGCTTAACAGCAAGCCTGTCAATGTTTTACCTGAAGCGACCTTTGCCTCACGCTCAAAAAGCGATACTTTATGAGCATCTGACACCTATGCTGGCTGCACAGGATCACACAGCCGGTTCCGGCATTACGAACGCGCAGCTTCAAGAGCTAGAAGCCTGTGACTTAGTTGCCCGGTTTGATGTCCGCCAAGCGACGCCTCAAATTCTGCCGCTGCTGAATGACCCTAAGCCGCAAATCCGAAACGTAGCCAGACGGACGCTGAAAAAGTTGGGATACAATGTATGAGACGCTGCCGCCGCTCCGGTGCATTTACACTCATTGAGCTGCTCGTTGTCATCGGCACAATCGCGGTGCTGGCGGCAGTATTGTTTCCCGTCTTTGCCTCGGTGCGGGAACGCGCCCGGCAAACCTCCTGTGCTTCCAACCTGCATCAGATTGGCGTGGCAATTGCGCTATATTCCCAGGACAGCGATGATCTTTATCCTTACGGCGCAGACCCCCTCGACAAAACCCCGGATTTTTGGTCTCTCGATCCCCAAGCGCAAAGCGACGTACAAGCCATGCCTTACCTGCATGACATTCTCACGCCGTACTTACACACTTCGGCTGTTTGGCATTGTCCTTCGGACACGGGCAGCGATGTTTTGGCGGAATGGGGCGACCCGGTAACAGATGAGCCGACGGCCCTTGCCGCGCATCCCTCGCTGTACGCAGCATACGGCACATCCTACAAATACAACACGGCGTTCGCGTTGCAGCATAAGCTCTTTGGGTCGGACGCTTACACGTCAACCGAGAGCGGCCCGGCGAATTTTGTCATTCTTTCCGACCTTACAGGAAGCTGGCATGGCGAGGGTGACAAAGGCTACTTGCCGGAGTACGCTTATATGTCACTGTTTGCCGATGGTCATGTCAAGCGGCTCTCCAATGAACAGTGGGCTGACGCCTTCTTTGTCAGCCCAAACCCCCTCTAAGCCACTCTATCGCACTTGTGCGCCGGGCAAGACGGCGTCGGGATCGGCGGGGTGGAGCAGGATGGCGTGGCCTTCGGCGTCGGTGGCGGCCATGAGCATTCCCTGGGACTCGAAGCCGCGCAGCTTGCGCGGGGCAAGGTTTGCGACGACGACAATCTTGCGTCCGGGCAGGCTCTCCGGCGTGTAGGATTCGGCGATGCCGGCTAAAATCTGGCGCGGGGCGTCTTCGCCGATGTCTACCGTCAGGCGCAGCAGCTTGGTCGCGCCTTCGACTCGGTCGGCAGTCTTAATTTCGCCGATCTTCAAACTGACTTTGGCGAAGTCTTCAATGGTAATTGTCGGCACGGCGGGCGCGGCGCTCGTTTCGGCAAGCACGGGAGGCGGCGGGGGCGTAGGGTCTTCCATCTTTTTGTCTTCCATCTTTGGTTTGGGTTCTTTCTTCGGGTCTAATGTTTTCGGGTCTAATTTTTTTGTGTCAATGCGCGGGAAAATTGGCTGGGCTTCCTCCGTCATGGTGCCGCCGGGCAGGCCGCCCCAGCGCGTTTCGGCGTTCCAGTCAGTCAGCGGCACGCTGCCTAATCCAAGCTGGCTTTGGATGACGCCTGCGACATGGGGCAGCAGCGGCGTGAGGTAGACGCTGACAATGCGCGTTGTTTCCAGCGCGGCATACAAGGCATCCGCGACGCCTTGCGCGTCCCCGGCTTTGTGCCGCTTCCACGGGGCAGTCGCGTCAAGGTCGCCGTTGCCGGCTTCCACCAGCTTCCAGATGGCGGCGAGTGCGCCGCCGGGGTCCAGCGCCAGCATCGCGCGTTCCACGTCCTGCGTCGTTTCGCGGGACAAGGATGCCAGTACGCCGTCCGCTGTCCGCTCGGCGCTGCCGGCCGGCACGACGGCGTTTTCGTACTGCGCCAGCATCTTCAGCGTGCGGTTCAGCAGATTGCCCAGCTTGTTGCACAAATCCGGGTTGTAGCGCTTTTCCACCAAGTTATCCAGCGAAAACTCGGCGTCGGATGTGTACGAAATGTCTCGCAGCAGGTAATAGCGCAGGGCGTCTTTGGCGACTTCCGCGTCTGCGCCGCTGCGCTCCACGAGGTACTCCACGACTTCCTGCGGCGTCGGGATGTTGCCTTTGGATTTCGAGCCTTTTTCGCCGCCGATCAGCCACCAGCCGTGGCCGAGAACCGTGTGCGGCAGCGGCAGTTCCAGTCCCATCAGCATGGCGGGCCAGAGGGTGGCATGAAAGCGCGTGTAGATTTCCTTGCCGACCAAATGCACGTCGGCAGGCCAGAGCGTGTCCCATGCGGCGTTGTCCGGCCAGCCGGTGGCCGTCAAATAATTGATGACGGCGTCGAACCAGACATAGATGACTTGGGAAAGATCGCCGGGGACCGGAATGCCCCAGCCGGTGTTGCGGCGGGAAATGACAACATCCCGCAGGCCGCTTTTAATAAACGCCAGGACTTCGTTGCGGCGCGTGTCCGGCTGCAAGAAGTCGGGGTACGCTTCAATATGAGCAAGCAGCCGATCACTGTACGCGGACAGCTTGAAGTAGTAATTGTCTTCAGTGACGCGCTCGACAACTGCGCCGCTTTCTTTGGCCCGCCCGTTTTCGACTTCCGAGTCTAGAAAAAACGTCTCGTCGCTGACCGAGTACCAGCCTTCGTACTTGCCGGCGTAGATGTCGCCCTGTTCCTGCAAGCGCCGAAAGACTTCCGTGACAACCGCAGCATGACCCGGCTCGGTCGTTCGAATAAAGGCGTCATTCGAAATATGCAGATATTTCCAGCAGTCCCGGAACCGCTGCGAGATGGCGTCCGCGAATGCCAGCGTTTCCTGCCCGGCCTTGCCGGCGGCGGCGGCAACTTTCGGCGCGTTCTCGTCGGTGCCGGTCAGAAAGAACGTCTTGTTCCCGCGCAGGCGATGGAACCGGGCCAGCGCATCGCAGAGCAGCTCCGTTGTGGCGGAGCCGACATGAGGAATGCTGTTGACGTAATAAATCGGCGTGGTGATGTAAAAAGTCTTGTCCGCAGGCAAAGTGGTATCCTATTGATGTCCTAAAGTCAGAATGGCGTTATGTTACCCGATTTTCGTCCCGCAAAAAAAGCCCGGCGCATTTTGCGCCGGGCTTCTCAAGCGTTGTCTACATATTCTTCATCAGGCGGGCCGTGATTTCTTTTAATTCGCCCATGTCAAAGCTGGGAATGCCGGACGCCGGGGCGGGCGGCAGGTCCGCCAGGGGATGGCCGGGCAGGGTGCCTTCGCGCACTTCGAGCGGCTGGCCGTCTTCCGGGTGCGTGCCGTTGAAGACCGCGCCGATGTGCTGGTAGTCGTCCGCGCTGAAGCGGTACAGGGATCGATGCAGACCCTGTTCAATAAACTCGCGGCATTCCGGAATTTTGTCCGTGCGGATGTCCGGGATCGGCAGCATCTTCGGCACGTCCACGCCGGTCATCTTGGACAGCGCGACGGCGTAAGCAAGCTGATGGACGCCGCCCCGGCACAGCAGGTAGCCGCACAGGCGCTTGGCGACCGGATGGGTGGTACTCTCGTAGACCCGCAGCTTGCCCATGCGTGCGCCGCTTTCCAGAAAGAAGTTGTGCAGCAAGTCCAAAATCAGGTTTCCGCTGTTGAAGACGTAATCGCCCGACCAGGGCGCACCCAGCGAATTGGCAACCAGGGCGCTGTTGCCGTTGTTGATAAACTGATGCCGAATGCCGTTGCCGTCGTTTAGGTTCTTCAGCGGGGCATCTTTCGGCTCGGCGTCGTCCGGTTCCCCGCCGTTTTGCAGCAGGTTGATGGCAGCAGACACTACCTCGACATGGCCGAACTCTTCGGCGGTGATGCTTGCCACGAGGTCATAGAAAGGAACAATGTCGCCGCGCCCGCGCATGGCGAACGATTGGTGCATGTAATTGTTGAGCGTGGACATTTCGCCGAAGCGCCCACCCATCAGCTCCTGCACCGCCGCCGCTGCCGCCGGGTCCGGCTCGGTATTCTTGGGGAATTCAAGTTGCAGCTTGTCGATTCGTGTGAACATCAGTGTCTCTTTTCTAGTGCCTGCACAGTTTCAGGCATAGGCGTTAGTACCCGGCGATTAATTCATGGAAACCGAGCAAGCAGCGACTTCCGCCATTGATTTTTAGGGCGAAATTAATTGTGCTTAGGGCGAAGCCGTAGGTGTAAACGTCAGTGTCCCTTGATACGCCTTGTATGTTCCTTTACCGGCGACAAAAGGCATGGAAGGATAGGTGCCGTCGTAAAAGACGCCGGCAATGTTGAGTGATTTTCCAACTTCCGACTGACTTACCGACAAGTTATTGCGTGCGCTGCCCGTGCCAAACTTTGACAAACATGTACTGCTGGGAGGATCGACGCAGGTGAAGTAGGACTGAGCGCTCGCGCCCGCAAGACCGCCATTATCCAGAGTAACATCATGGTTCCCGTCGGAATAAACAGCGATCAGCGAGAAGCAGTGCCCGCTGCCGGAGGTGCAAGGCGCCTGAGAAAGCGACACGCTTTTATAAGTAATTGCCGCAACATGGTCATACGCTTCCACCGGAGTCAGCAGGCCAATCGGCAGAACCTGGGCCGTCAGCGCCACGGCCAGCCCGCCTGACAGCGCAAACTGGCCTGCGCGGCGCAAAGGATAAGGAAGCAGCGTGGCAGCAGGAGCCTGGGCCCGCCGCAGTGACGCCAGGCCCAGGCCAAGAACGCCCCAAAAGAAAAACGAAACTTCCGGGAACTGCCACGAAGGGCTTGCCAGCGCATCCACGCTTTGCCCGGCCAGGGCGCTCAGCGCCGCAATCAGCAAAGCATTCTGCGGGCTGAGACGGCGGCGGCTTTTCCAGAGACGCCGAGTGCCGGAAAACGCAAACGCGGCCAGCGCCGCGCAGTACAAGCCCAGACCCGCCACGCCCATTTCCGCGCTGGTTTGCCCGTAGAAGCTATGCGCTTCATTGGAAAGCGAAGGGCGGGCAAGGGGAGTCAGGAGTCCGGCGGAACGGGTCCAAAGCCACACGCTGCCGGGATAACGCCCCAGCCCGATGCCGAATGCCGGGTGCGCGGTGACCATTCGCGCCGTGCCGCGCCAAAGATCAAGCCGGGTACGCCAGCTTACATCTTCAGAAAGCGCCGTCAGCGTCGCTGCTCGGTGCGTCATTGCCGCCTGCTGCGGGGCGGGTCCCGCCAGCAGCCAGGCCAGCCCCAGGCCAAGCAGCAAAACAGCCAAAGGAATGAAAGCAACCCGCAGGCGTTCAGGGCGCGATGCCGGCCGGCTCAGCCAGAGCCAGCCGAACACAAACGCCGCCGTTGCTAACCCTGCCCAGGCGCTGCGGGTCTGGCTGAGAAGCAGGCACAGCGTCCCGGCGGTCAGCGCCGCCAAGCTGCCCCAGCGCCAGGGGGCGGAAGGTGAAGAAAGCGCGAATACCGCAGAGAAGGGAAGAAGCAGAACGAGAGCGCTGCCGTAAAGCTGATGGTCGTGGTAAGGGCCGGCCAGGCCGGAATTCGCCGCCGTTTCGCCGCCCAAAACCCCAAACGCCGCCATTGCCCCGGTCACAGTGACGACAAACTGTCCCGCCAGCTCGGTTCGCCGCCAGAACCAGCCCAAAGCAAGCGCCAGCACAATCCCAGCGCCCCAGCGCAGCGCTTCCGTTCCGGCTGCCTGCGCCCAGGGCGTTCCCAGGCTTCGGGCCGCCGAGCCTAACGTCCAGACAAGAAGCGCGATCAGCCAAGCTTCCGGCCTGCGGCCAATTGCTGCGGCGTCTTTCAGTGCGCTTCTGCGTATTACACCTTGTTCCATGCCGTTGATCCCTCCGTGGACGCGATACTCATTAGTTCAAGCTAGTATGGCACGAAACCATGCCTGCTTGTCAAGTGTTCCTGCCCCTAAACGTCTCGCCAGCTTGCCCGCATCACGCCGGAATCTTCAAGCGCGGCGCGGGCTGTGGGGGAACAAAGCGCGGCAAGCTCGCCCTGCCAGTTGTAGCCCCAGTTGAACTTTTGGGAAAGCGCTTGGTCATCACTGCCGGGATGACAGACAATCTCAGTGAGGCCAGGCCGTGCATTCTCCAGATACGCAGCCAGAACTGGGGCTGTGAGGTGGCCGGAAACAGCCATGCCGGAAAAGTAGTCGGAAGTACGCAGGCCGTAGGCGCTGATGCAGCGCCGAGACAGCCGGGCCAGGGCGGCAAGCGCAGCGGCCTGAGCACGCCGGCCCGGCGCAACCCGCGCGTAAGCGGGGCCGTCTACCGGCAGGCGAACGCACGGAATGTCATGGGCAGCCGCAAAGCGGCAGACGACGCGCATGATGCCCGGCAGGGCGTGGAGGTGCTGATGCGAGTCGATGTGGCTGATCGGCAGGTGCCTCACGGCCTCAAACTGGCGCGAAAGCTGCGCTTCCAGGCGCGAGGCAGGCATCTGCCCGCGTGCGTAGGCCGGCAGAAATGCGCCCAGCGTCGGCGGCAGAGCTGAGACGCCGACAAGCGAGAAATGCAGGCCCAAATCCAGCTCCGGCAGGGCTTGGATGCGGCGCAAAGCGTCCTCAAAGGCCGGGCCAAGCGGCATCACGCTGGCGGACGACACTAATCCCTCCCGATGCGCTGTTTGAATGCCTTCGTTCAGCGACGGATGCAGGCCGAAATCGTCTGCATGGACAATCACTTTCGTATTCACGGGCGGGCCGAACGCGAAGGCGTGGCCGAACGCGCCGGGCGCTTCTTCGCCGCTCGCCGGTAACCCGCCATCTCATGCAGGATTTTGACCACCACGCCGCCCGAAGCCAAAGAAGACACGCCTGCCGTCCGCTCGTAGTAGCGCAGGGGAATTTCGGCTATCGTAAATCCCGCATGGTGCGTCTCAATCAGCAGCTCGGCGTCAATGAAAGAGCCTTCCGATTGCAGCGTGATCTGCTCCAAAATTGCCCGGCGAAACAGCTTAAATGCAAAGTTGACATCGCGAACGCTGAGGCCAAATAAAACGCGAATTAACCGGTTGTAAACAAACGACATAATCTCGCGTTTCGGCCCTTCGGCGCGTCCCTGCCGGTTGCCGATCACCATGTCGGCGTTCTGCGTCAAGGGAATCGCCGCAAGCGCGTCGTCCATCTGGATCGGCAGGTCACTGTCAATATACAGCACCCAGTCTTTCGTCGCCGCCGCAAACCCCGTTCTGAGCGACCCGCCCAGCTTCCGGTTCTTGAGATGGTGAATGACTTTCAGCTCCGGGTGCTTCCGGGCCAGCGCGTCCGCCAAAGCCCCGCAGCCATCGGTAGACGCATCATCCACCACGACAATTTCCAGATTATCCGTGATTTTGTACCCGACCCGCAGCGCCTCACTGACGCACGTTTCAATGTTGCCGATTTCATTATACATCGGGAACACAAACGAAAGGCTTGGCAGCCGCGCCGTCGTCCCGTCTGATTGTGCTGTGTCTGTCATACTTGCCTACTTCAACTGTTTCTAAGGCGCAGGAACCGCTGCCCCCGGCGGCAGAACTTGAAAGCCATCTGTAATCACAGCTTCATTCTTTGCCGGAGCCGCGCGTGTCAAAGTCCCGGTGTGCCAGTATTGAAACTTGTATTCTAATCCGTTTTGGTTGTTTTTAGCATCAACAACATCAGTGATATTTCTGTCTGTGACTTGCGATACTAAAATTGAACGCTCCCAGGAACGTCCATTCCCGATTTTTTTAGCAACCGGCAGTGGTTCATCCACATTATATGCTTCGGTCCCCACGGTGAAATCGTCTTTGGAGCGAAACTGCCGCCAGGCAGGGATTACCCATAACAATTGATCGCCTTTGTTCTGCGGCTTGGCAATGTTCGTGTAGTAAATACCAAATTCTTTGTTCCCGCCATCGATATACATCTTACCGAGTATGTTAGCGGGAACAGGATACAAAAACGTCACCCGTGAACCATTTGGCAGTACCGGGCTGACATAGCGCCGGTATTTCGGCGCGGTAGGCTTCGGCGTTGTCACGGCAGCCAGTAATGCGATGGCTGCGACGGCAAGCAAAGACAGCAGCACGCGCCGTGTGCGTTTTATGCTGTCAGCCGATTTTGTGTCTGCCATGACGGTACCCTCGTTGAGCGGCGCTTGCCACGGATTGAAATCCGTGGCTATGAAAAGCACACCGTCCAGGGGACGGAAGAACAAAAAGATTAAGAACAAGAAGGCTATTCTTCACAATCTGAACGTCGCCTCGACGGTGTGCACTTGCCAGCCTCGGATTTTAATCCGTGGCCGTTTAACGTCCCGTAGCCCGGATCAGCACGGTTTGGTCGCCTCGCTGAAGCGTCTCAAAATGCGTCACGCCGTATTTGGTTCGCAGTTCGTCCAGCACTTTCGGGCGCAGGGCGTAGATGACGCCGGGATGGCTTTGGATGTCTGAGGCCGCCGCCGGATGGTCGTCGGTATAGACGACGGGCCATGTCGTATAATACCGCAGGCTGGGGTGCTTTAGTCCCAGCGCGTGAATAACGCCGTCCGGCGGCGTGGTGAGCGAAGCGAAGATCGCTGTCTGCCGCTCCGAGATGTCCGCTTCGCGCACCTGCCAGGTCGGAGAACACCAGGCGAGGAGTAAAAAAAGCCCGGTGCCGATCCCTGCCGCGATCCAGCCGCCGCGCCGCCGGGAGACAGCGGCAATCGCAGACCCAAGCAAGACAAACAGCCACAGCCAGAGCGTAATCGGCGCGACGCCGTATTTAGGGCTGAAGGTCCACAGCGCGATGCCGAGCACAAGATTGAGCGCGGCATAGATCCACAGAGGGTTGAAACGCAGTGAACCAGGCAATTTAGCCAGCCAGTATCCTGCCAGCACGGCGGCGGCAGGATACAGCGGGAAAATATAAGTGACGAGCTTGCTCTGCGACGCCGAAAAGAACACAAAGACGAGCAAGGCCCAGAAGCCGAGGAACAGGGCTGGATTGTCGGCGACCTGGTTCTTGTAGGCAGGCTTACCCTCACGCCAGGCCGAAGCCAGCGCCCAGGGCAGGGCCAGCGACCACGGAAAGAAGCCGCCGAGCAGCACCGGCAGGAAGAACCAGACCGGGCTTGTTTCCCGATGCTCCGCCTGCAAGTACCGGGTGACGTTGTTGGCTTCCAGAAAGCCGTTAATAAAGAGCCGGCCGTGCAGGTGGATCATCAGCAGAAACCAGGGCAGGCCGATTACCAAGCAGAGCGCGAAGCCGAGCCAAAGGGCCAGGGACAAAAGGCGTTTGGCCTGCCGGGTCAGCAGCAGAAAGGCGACTGCTTGAACGCCGATGAGGACCAGCGCGACCGGGCCTTTCGTCAGCATTCCGAGGCCCGTCATCAGCCCGGCCAGCACCATCCAGCGGCCTTGCTGAGTTTGGGTCCAGGCGTAGAGGCCATACAACGCCAGTGTCAGGCAGACCGTGAGCGTCATGTCTGTGACAGCCGCGCGGGCAAGTGTGAAGAACTGCAAGCTCGTGGCCAGCACGAATCCGGCCCAGAGCGCGGCTTTCGGAAGCGCCGGATACGCGCGGCGGGCCAGCGCGTAAACCGACGCGACCAAAGCGACCGACAGCAGGGCCGACGGCAGGCGGGCGGAAAACTCGGAAACGCCGAGCAGACGCATGGATAGCGCCGTGAGCCAGTAGAACAGCGGCGGCTTGTCAAACCAAAGCTGACCGCCGTAGCGGGGCGAGAGCCAGCCCGCGAGGCTGGCATGGGCCATTTCTTTACCGACCTGCCCGTAGACAGGCTCGTCTACGTCAATCAGCGGCAGGCTGCCCAGAGACCAGAACGCGAGAACTGCCGTTCCCAGCAGCAGGGCTAGAAGCTGAAGCCGGCCCCGCAGCTTGGGCGGAGCCGCGTTTAGAACTGTTTGCAGAACTTGAATGAGCAGTTATCCGGGAGGCCAGCCGAGCGGGCGGCCTCCCAAAAGATGCAGGTGCAGATAGTCTACCGACTGCCCGCCGTCTGCGCCGGCGTTGACGACGACCCGAAAGCCTGTTTCGTCCAGGCCAAGCGTCCGGGCGACCTGGACCGCCGCCTGCATGAGCTGTCCCAGCAGCAGCGTGTCGCTAGAGGCGGCATCCAGTAAACTCGCGAGAGGGCGCTTAGGAACAACTAAAACATGAGCCGGAGCCTGGGGCGCCGTATCCCGAAACGCCATCACATGATCGTCTTCATAGACAATGTCGGCAGGGATTTCGCGCCGGATAATCTTGGCAAAGATCGTGTCGGCCATTAATTTCTCGGCCATTAATTTTTCGGCCATTAATTTTTCGGCCATTAATTTTTCTCCAAAAGGCCGAACGCATCGCCGCCGGGCAGAACATCGGCAAGCGTCACCGGCACGATCTGGCCGCGCAGGGCAGGCGAAGCCGCAAACTGCACCCGAACGTAGTTGCCGGTGTACCCCGACAGCCAGCCGTCTTGAGCGCCTTTGGCTTCCACTAACACGTCTACGGTTTTGCCGAGATCGCCAGCTGCGAAGGCTTCCTGAGACGCAACGCATACGGCAGTCAGCTCTTTATGCCGGCGCTCTTTTTCTTCGTAAGGCACATCGTCATTGAGTTTTTCGGCTCTCGTTCGCTGCCGGGGGGAATAACGAAACACATGCGTCCGGGCGAACTGCATCTTCTCTGCGAAGGCCAGCGTGTTTTCGAATAGCTCCCGCGTCTCGCCGGGGTAGCCGACGATAAGGTCCGTCGTCAGGCCGATGCGCGGCATGACCACACGCAACTTACCGACAATTTCCGCGAAAAAGCCCGTGTCATAAGGCCGGTTCATGGCTTGGAGGATTGCGTCGTCGCCGCTTTGGAGCGACAAGTGCAGGTGCGGCGCTATGCTTGGGTGCGAGGCCATGACAGCGATCAAACTGTCCGGAATCTCGACCGGCTGCACCGAAGATAAACGGACGCGCTCGATGCCCGGAATGTCGGCAACCTGGGCCAGAACATCGGTTAAAACCGGCCCGCCGCTGCCGGTCTCCGGGCCATACGCCCCGACGCAGACGCCGGTCACGACGACTTCTTTCGCCCCAGCCGCCGCCATTTGCCGCGCTTCGGCGAGAACATCGGCAAAAGGGCGGCTTGCCATGACGTTCCGCGTGTAGGGAATCGAGCAGAAGCCGCAAAAATAGGTGCAGCCGTCCTGGATTTTAAGCGTGGCCCGCGTCCGGTGGGCAGGCCGGCTTACGAGAGACTCCCGCGAAATCAGCCCGCCCGGCGCGGCCTCCGGGAAAACAGCGAGGCCCGGCGGTTCGGACGCCGGGGATGACGAGTATTGAATGAGGTCAGGGAACGCCGCCAGCGTGTGCGCGGCGGTCCGCATCTTCTCTGCATTTGGTACCAGAAGCGCTGCGCCGTCTACGGCTTCGCCCGTATCGAGCGCCATTTGAGCAAAGCAGCCGGTCAGCACAACTTTTGCGCCGTCTTTTTGCCGGGCCGCACGGCGGGCGACCTGCCGGGATTTTCGGTCGGCATCGGCAGTGACGGAGCAGGTGTTGATGACGTACACATCGGCGGGCAGCCGAAAATCGGTCAGCGTAAAGCCTAAAGCCTCAAAGCTTTCCGCCAGCCGCTCGGTCTCATATTGATTGACTTTGCAGCCTAAATT
>CAXUBO010000045.1:0-4639 GCA_964249345.1 uncultured Armatimonadales bacterium
GCGTTTGTTCCCAATCCTGCCCTCAGCGGGCAAAGCCTCGCCTCAGTGGATTCCCCGGCGACAACGGTGCTGCTGTCTGAGCCGCCGCCTTACACCGGTGGTTTGGATACGGTGGCGTATGCCGACGGCCATGTCACGCGCGGCGGCATTGTGCCGTCGACTCTTATGTCCGGCGGTGGCGCTGTAAGCCGCGCCAAGCAGCTTGGGCTTGCCGTCATCCAATACACGCAGGATTACGACGAGACTTTTCCGCCGATGCAGACCCAGCAGGCGTTCCAAACGGCTGTGCTGCCTTATGCGAAGTACGTTTCTGACTTTTCCACGCCCACGGGATCACTCTTCATTCCGAACCCAGCCCTCAGCGGCGTTTCCTTAAGCTCCATTCAGTTCCCATCCGACACGGTCCTGTTTCAAGACGTGCCGCCTTATGCCGATGGATACCCAACCACTTGTTATGCTGACGGCCATGTCGTGCATTATCAGCCCCCCGTGCCTGTCCCTATCGTCACTGCGCCTAATCTGCTGTGGGACAACACCGATGGGCAGATTGCGCTGTGGACACTCGGCAGCAGCGGCAGCTTCACCCAGAACGATTACGGGCCGTTTCCCGGCTGGACGGCGCAGGCGACGGCGTCCGGCCCCGATGCAGTCCCGCGCCTGCTGTGGACGAACACCAGCGGCCAGATTTCGACGTGGGCCGTCGGCACAGATGGAAGCTACACGCATGACGAGTACGGCCCGTACCCCGGTTGGACCGCGTCGCAGATTGCTATCGGCCCGGACGACGCGCCGCATCTGCTGTGGACAAACACAAACGGGGCGCTGTCCCTCTGGACCATCGCCGCCGACGGCACGTTTGCTTATCAAAACTACGGCCCGTACCCGCAGTGGACAGCGCAGGCGCTTTCGGTTGACCCGAACAACCATGTCCATGTCCTGTGGACACGCACCGACGGCACGATTTCGCTGTGGGACGTGGATGCGTCGGGCATTCCAGTCTTTCAGAACTTCGGCCCGTACCCCGGCTGGACGGCCCAAGCGCTAGCGTCCGGGCCGGACGGCTATTCGCATATCCTCTGGAACCGCACCGACGGCACACTGTCCTTGTGGGAGACCGGCACCGACGGCACGTTCGGCCACCAGGAGTACGGCCCTTACCCCGGCTGGGCGGCGTCCGGCCTCACCGTCGGCGCTGATAATCAGGTGCGCGTCTTGTGGTCGGATACTCACGGCACGGCCTCGCTGTGGAGCGTAGACTGCCTCGGCGGCTTTACTTTCACCGACTACGGCCCCTATCCCGGCTGGACCGCCCAGTCCTTCAGCGCCGGCAGGTAAAGTATTTTGTACGTCATTATGACGCCAAAATGCGGTACAATGACGTCAGGAGAAAAATCATGTCAACCGCCGAAAAAGCGAAGCAGGCTCGGCTTGGCCTGCGCCTGAGCGAAGAGCATAAAGAGCGCATTGAACGGGCGGCGGCAATGACGGGCCAAACCGTCAATTCGTATGCAACGGCGGAACTGTTGCGCCGGGCCGACGAGATACTGGAAAAAGAAGAAGTGCGCCGTCTTACCGACCGTGATCGCGACATTTTCCTGGCTCTTCTGGAGGCTGACCCGGAGCCGGCAGAGGCAGCCAAAGAAGCGGCAGCCCGTTTCAATCAAGGACGACATCATGGCGCAAAATACCACTTCAAAGCGTGATGCTTTCAATCGTGAGGATTGGATGGTCGAACTGCTTGCGCCGTATCATGCCCGTACTGAGTTTGACTGCGGCGTGGAGAGTTTGAACATCTTTTTGCAGCAGCAAGCCGGGCAGAACTCAAAGCGTGACTTCTCGCAAACTTTTGTCGCCGTTTCTGAGGCTGGATCGCCGGACATTATCGGCTATTACACGCTGGCAATGAACGCTTTGGAATTCGATCAGATTCCCAAAGAAAAGCATCTGCCGCGCTATCCGATACCCATCGCACATTTAGGTCGCCTTGCGGTTGATTTACATCACCGAGGGCGGCATATCGGCGAATACCTGCTGTTTCATGCGTTGTGGCGTGTTCAGATGCTTTCACAGGAAATTGGTGTTTTTGCGGTGGAAGTAAAAGCGCTGGATGCGGCAGCAAGCCGGTTCTATTTGAAATATGGCTTTGTGCCTCTAGCGGATGATGCGTTTCATCTTTATATGACCTTGAAATCTATTCGCAGGCTAGGCTTGCTGTAACTCGCAGGCTAGGCTTGCTGTAACGAAAGTAAATCTCCATGCGGCTTTTGATGTGTGCGCCGGATTATTTTGATGTGACCTATGAAATTAACGCCTGGATGCGGGTGGTGAACGGCCCCGACTCGGAGAAGGCGCGGCGGCAGTGGGCGGCGCTGTATGATATTCTGCGGGAGGAAGTCGGGGCGGACGTGCAGCTCGTCGCGCCCCAGCCGGGGCTGCCGGACATGGTGTTTACGGCGAATGCCGGGCTGACCCACGGCGAGTGGTTTGTGCCGTCGCGCTTCCGGCCTGCGGAGCGGCAGGGGGAAGTAGCGTTCTTTATCCAGTGGATGCTGGAAAACGGCTTCCATTTAAAGCCGCTGACGGAAGAAGTGGCGGGGGCGTTTGAGGGGGAAGGGGACGCGCTTTTTTACGGCGATCTGCTGCTGGCGGGCTACGGGCAGCGCTCCGACAAGCCTGCGTGTTTGGGCGTCGGAGCCTTGCTGGGCGTCCAAGTTCTGCCCTTGCGCCTTGCCGACAGCCGCTGGTATCACCTGGACACCTGTTTGATCCCCATTTCGCCGCAGCTTTTGGCGTATTATCCCCCGGCGTTTGACGCCGAGGCGAACGCGGCCCTGGAAGCTCTGCCCGGCGAGAAGATTTTGCTGAATGAGCCTGATGCCCTGCGCTTCGGCGGCAACGCGGTCGTGGCGGGCGACCAGATCGTGCTGAACAGCGGCTGCGACGCCTTAGCGGCTGCGCTGGCGGAGCGCGGGTATACCGTGCATGAAACGGATTTATCGGAGTTCCTGAAGTCCGGCGGCTCGGCTAAGTGCCTCGTGCTGGCGCTGGACCATTAATCGCGAGGAAACAGCAAGCGAGCCGCTGAAAATTACTCGTACCCAAACTACAGCAGCGCCCCGGCTTCAGGATTGAAGCCGGGGCGTTTGCGTCTGCTTTATGTGCGCGTTTACTTCATCATGCCCATAATGGACTGGGCGGCGATGAGGTGTGATGTTTCCGTGGCTTCATAAGCCTTGACCAGCGGCCTCATCTCCGGGTCGGTGGTCGCGGCTTCTTCCTTCTGGGCGTCGCTGACATCCTGCTTGTTGGTCTGGATGGCCTGCTGGAGCCAGGCGCGGTCAAAGTCCGCGCCTTGCTTTGCGGTCAGGCTTGTCAGGTCGGACTGGTCTTTCGGCGTTGCCATCAGCGGCAGGTTGACGCCGTGCACCCCGGCAAGGGCGAACAACTGGATATTTAGGCGGTCATGGTCTTCCATGATCCAGATGCCAAGCTGGCGCACCGCCGGGCTTTGCGCCCGGTTGACGGCCGCTGCGCCGTTGGCATAGTCGGAAACGCTGCCCTGAGCGGCCTTGAGGAGAAACTGCTGATCGGTCTGCGTCAGCGGCGCGGGCGGCGTGTCCTGCGCGACGGCAGGAATGGAAAAGGCGAGGAGCGTGCCAAGCGCGGCCAGCGTGGCGTGAGTTTTTGTCATCGTATTATCTCGTTTCTAGGATCGAAGAGTGGTTCGATGGCTTTTACCCGGATGAAAAAGGGTGTAAACCGAACATCTGTATCCTAAGAAAACTTTCTTAATTCGCTGCCTGCTCGGTTTACGAACAAACTTGGCGGGGAACAACCGCAGAGACACTGCCAAGTAGCAGGCAAACAGCATTCACTCTGCAAAACACAAACAAGGAAAAACCCATGTCTAAGACAGTCGTTGGCTTATTTGACGATTTCCAGGACGCCCAAAACGTCGTCCGTGATTTAACCAATGCCGGGTTCCTGCGTGAATCCATCAGCATTGCCGCGAACCAAAACGCGAGCGGCTACACCGGCAACGGCAGCGATTTCAACGCAGGGGCCAGCCCGGCTGCGAACGCGGCCGGCAAAGATGCCACTGTCGGCGCAGGTGTCGGCGGCGTGGTCGGCCTGCTGGTAGGGCTGGGCCTGCTGACAATTCCGGGCATCGGCCCGGTCCTTGCCGCCGGTCCAATCATCGCCGCCATCGGAACGACGGCTGCCGGGGCGGGCATCGGCGCCGCCGCAGGCGGCATTATCGGCGGCCTGACCCACCTCGGCGTTCCCAAAGAACACGCCGAGTATTATGCGGAAGGCGTTCGCCGGGGCGGTACTCTGGTTACTGTGGACGCCGCAGATGACAAGGCGCAGCAGGCCGTGGACATTATGAACGGCAACGGCGCAGTAGACATAGACACGCGCGGCGCAGCGTATCGTTCGGGCGGCTACACGGGCTATAATGAGTCCGCGTCTCCCTATGCGATGGAAGACATCACCCGCGAGCGCGAAACTTACCGCACGGCAAATACCGGCACGATGGGAACAGCCACCGGCACGATGAATACCGGCACGATGAATACCGGCACGATGAATACCGGGACGACGACAAGCACCAATGCTCAGGGCGAGACGGTTATCC
>CAXUBO010000045.1:4739-13241 GCA_964249345.1 uncultured Armatimonadales bacterium
ACGATGAATACCGGGACGACGACAAGCACCAATGCTCAGGGCGAGACGGTTATCCCGATAGTGGAAGAAGAACTGGCGGTCGGCAAGCGGCAGGTGCAGAGCGGCGGCGCCCGCGTCCATACCTACGTTACCGAAAAGCCTGTAGAGGAAAGCGTCACTTTGCGCGAAGAGCATGTGACCGTGGACCGCCGGCCCGTAGACCGGGCCGTGACTGACGCCGACATGGCATTCGGCGAAAAGTCGTTTGAGGTCACGGAAACCGCCGAAGTGCCGGTTGTCGCCAAGTCCGCCCGCGTCGTCGAAGAAGTCGTCGTCGGCAAGACCGCAACCGAGCGCACCGAAACCGTGAGCGACACAGTCCGCCGCACGGACGTTGAGGTGGAAGAACTGACCGACACCAGCGCGGCAAGCACGACCGGAACAACGCGCTCCAACCTCTAGTGGACAAGCGCATCTCGCAGCCGCCTTCCTCGCTCGGAGGAAGGCGGCTCTGTTTTTATGACGGCAAGGAGAAGACACGGATGCCTGGACAGTTCAAGGGGATTCTGCTGGACATTGACGGCACATTAGTAGACAGCAACGACGCCAACGCCCGCTGCTGGATGGAGGCGCTGCAAGCGCACGGCGTAGAAGTCAACTACATCAAGCTGCGCGAGGGCATCGGCATGGGCGGCGACAATTTCTTGCCGCAGCTCGCCAATATCAACGCCGAAAGCGAGCAGGGCAAGGCCATCAGCGAAACCCGCAGCCAAATCTTGAAGTCCAAATATATGCCGCATTTGCAGGGCTTTCCGCAGGTCAAAGAGCTGCTGACGCGCCTGCATGACGACGGCTACCAGCTTGTTGTCGCCACGTCTGCAAAGCCCGACGAAGCCGAGGCGCTTTTAGCTTTGACCGGGGCGCGTGAGCTGATTGAGCAAATCGCGACCACGGAAGATGCCAAGAACTCGAAGCCTGATCCCGACATTCTGCACGCCGCCCTGCAAAAATGCGGCCTGTCGGCGGACGCAGTCGTCCTGCTGGGCGACACGCCGTATGATGTGGAAGCCGCACAAAAAGCCGGTATCCGCAGCATCGGCGTCCGCAGCGGCGGCTGGACCGCGCCGGATTTAAAAGGGACGCTTGCGGTCTACAATGACCCGGCGGATTTGCTGGCGCAGTACGCGCAGTCGCCGCTGGGACAGGGATAGCAATTCCCGGCACTGGCCTAGCCGGTCTACTAAAGCAGAGAAAGTCCCCACGGGGCTAAATGCCAACAACCGGGGGCTTTTATTCACTCTTGGTTTCCTCATTAGTCGCCTCGACTTTCACTCAACAATAGACCGGCACTTTCAGTGCCGGGGCTTTACTATGAAACTCACTTTTTTAGGAACCGGGGCTGGGTCGCCAAGCTTGACGCGCAATGTGACTTCCCTCGGCCTGCAATGGTCCCAGCAGGCGTCGCTGTGGCTCTTTGACGGCGGGGAAGGAACCCAGCAGCAGGTTTTGCGGTCTGCACTCAAGCTCAGCCAACTGGAGCAGATTTATGTGACGCATTTGCACGGCGACCATGTCTTTGGCCTGCCGGGGCTGCTTGCCAGCCGGTCGGCGGCGCAGGATGTCCAAACGCCGCTGACGATCTTTGGACCGCCCGGCCTGGAAGAATGGCTGCGCGTGACCCTGCGGCTGACGGCGACCGGCCTCAAGTTCCCCCTGCAATTTGTCGCAGTCACCGAAGGAGTCGTTTACCAAGACGACGCGCGGGAAGTCACCTGCCGCCGCCTGAACCACCGGGTCGCGTCTTATGGCTATGCCGTCTCGGAAAAACCGCGTCCCGGCACATTTGACGCCGGCAAAGCGAAAGCCCTCGGTGTTCCGTTCGGCCCCCTGTACGGGCGGCTGAAAGCGGGCGAGACGATCACGCTGCCGGACGGGCAGAGCGTAGACGGCGCGGCGCTTGTCGGTCCGCCGCGTCCGGGCCGCAAAGTGGTCATCTGCGGTGATACGGGTGTCACACCGGCAGCCGTCGAACTCGCACGTGGCGCGGACGTTCTGGTGCATGAAGCTACGTTCCTGAGCGAGCAGGCCGAACGCGCCGGTGCCATCGGCCATTCCACTGCCGCCGAAGCCGCAACAGCCGCCCGTGATGCCGGGGTCGGCACGCTGATTTTAACGCATGTCAGCGCCCGGTACGAGTCGCACTCTCAGCCGCGCACCGGCGAGCTGCTGGCGGAAGCGCAGGCAATTTTTCCCAACACGCTCCTGGCCCGCGATTTCTGGACGTATGAAGTCCTTTCCCCTTGACGCCGCCGCCTTAATCTGCGATAATCGTGTTCCATGAACACAACACCGGCCAATCAACTTTCCCAAGACTACGACCCAGAGGCGTTTGAGCGCCCGTCGGTCACTGCTGACATTGCCCTTTTTACGGTCCGCGCACGGGCGCTGCAAGTGCTTCTAATTCAGCGCAAAGAAGCGCCGTTTATGGGGCAGTGGGCGCTGCCCGGCGGCTTTGTCCATTTAGGCGAATCCCTGGAAGACGCGGCGCGGCGGGAGCTGGCCGAAGAAACCGGCGTTCGTGAGGTCCTGTTGGAGCAGCTTCGCGCGTTTGGCGATCCCGGACGTGACCCGCGCACCTGGGTCATTACGATTGCCTGGACGGCGCTTGTGGTAAGTGACACGCTGCGGCTTCGCGCCGGCACGGATGCCGCCGAAGCGGAATGGTTCGCGGTCAGCCGGCTGCCGCAGCCGCTGGCGTTTGACCATGGCGCGATTTTAGACTACGCCGTCGCCTCGCTGCGGGCGCGTCTGGATGCCGACCTGCAAATTGCCGCCGCGCTGCTGCCCCGCCGGTTCACGCTCTCCGAGATGCAGGACGTGTACGAGATTATCTCAGGCCGCGCATTGGACAAGCGCAACTTCCGCAAATGGGTTCTCAGCACGGGCGCTCTCGCAGCCACAACCGAAGAGCGGCGCGGCGCACATCGCCCGGCACAACTGTACGAGTTCGCGCCGAAAAAAGATATTCCTAATTAGTGTTAAATCTACGCATACTGTGGTATAGTGTTGTTGTTACGCAAACAGGAGACACAGACCATGTGGATTTTAATGAACGATGCGATGCTGTCCGTTGTCCGGCACACCGGGCAGCCGGATAAAATGCTGGTTCGCGCCCGGCTGGCGGGCGATATTGAGCGCGTGTTCCCATCCGCGCAGGTGACAGTCGGCGGCGGCAGCGACTATCGCTTCCGGGCCGTGCTTCCCGAAAAGGAAGTCGCCGATGCCGTCAGCGAGCGTCTTCTGGACATCAACTACGGCAACTTCAAGGCCAGCGTCCGCGAGCCGAAGCGCCACGACGCTTATTTCAAAGTTTGGGACGTGATGCACCGGATGCAGGAAGCCGCACGAAAGTAGCGAGTGACTAAAGTCACTCGCTGAAAGGTAATTGGAATTACCGTCTGTCCAGGGGACAGCAAGATCAGACAGCAAGAGAATGTCTTCGTCTTCTGTCCCCCGGACAGGCGGCGTTTCTGAACGCCTTGAAGCGAGGACGTTCACGTCCTCGTGTTGATAAGGAGATGACCAATGCCAATCGAATTTTACCGGGAACGAGACGCGCCTTACGGCTGCTTCTCGAACTTCTCCAAGCACAGCTTTACCCTCGGCGGCAAGCTGTGGCAGACCGTGGAGCATTACTTTCAAGCGCAGAAGTTTCCCAGCACGCCGCAGGAAGAAGCTATCAGGCTTGCGCCCGACCCAATGACTGCCAAGAACCTGGGCCAAAGCCGCACTGTGCCGCTCCGGCCCGACTGGGACGTCGTCAAAGACGCCGTGATGCGAGAGGCTGTCCGCGCCAAGTTTGACCAGCACCCGGACATCCGCGCTGTGCTCCTCAGTACCGGCGGCGAAACACTCGTTGAAGCCGCCCGCAGCGACAGCTACTGGGGCTATGGCCCGGACGGCAAGGGGCAAAACAAGCTTGGCCTCCCCTTGATGGAAGTCCGGGACGCGCTGAGATGACAGACAAACGACGCGCGATTGAAGGCTGCCTGCTGGGTACGGCGGTAGGAGATGCGCTCGGACTGCCGGGCGAAGGCTTGTCCCGGCGGCGGCTGGCGCGTGTCTTGCCCGATTTGTCGCGGATGCACTTTCTGGGGCGTCGGGGCATGGTCTCGGATGACACCGAGCATACCTGCTTTGTGGCGCAGGCGTTGATCGGGTCGGTAGGTGAGCCGGAAGCGTTTACAAGGGCGCTGGCGTGGCGTCTGCGCTTCTGGCTGCTGGGCGGGCCGGCAGGGGTCGGCTGGGCCACCCTGCGGGCGATTTTGAAGCTGTGGCTCGGCGTGCCGCCAAACAAAAGCGGCGTCCGGTCGGCAGGCAACGGACCGGCGATGCGGAGAGCCCTGCTGGGCGTCTGTTACGGTGATGACGTAGAACGTCTGCGTGCGCTGGTCCGGGCGTCGTCACGCCTGACCCACACGGACCCACGCGCCGAGGCGGGCGCCCTGGCAGTCGCCGTGGCTGCCCACCTCGCCGGCAGCAACCTCGCCGCCGATGCCCTGCCGCGTGCCTACTTGCAGTCGCTAGAGGCGCTTTTGGAATCCGGCGACTTGCTGACGCTTCTGCGAAAAGCCGCCGCAAGCGTTCAAGCAGGAGAAACCACAGATACCTTTGCAGCATCCATCGGCGCGAGGGAGCGCGTGACCGGCTACGTCAACCAGACCGTTCCGGTCGTCATTCATGCCTGGCTGCTGTTCCCCCAAGACTACGCCGGCGCAGTTCAGGCGACCATCCGCTGCGGCGGCGACACGGACACGACGGCGGCGATAGTCGGTGCGATTGTTGGTGCGCGTGTTGGCGTAGATGGCATTCCAAGAGAGTGGCGGGAGGCGCTTGCCGAATGGCCGCGCACGGTGAGTTGGATGCAGCGGCTTTCCCTTCAACTGGCGGAAGTGCAGGCGACGGGAATACCGCAAAAGCCGCTCGGTCTGCCTTTAGCGCCTTTGCTGGCGCGTAACTTTCTGTTTACGACCGTTGTTCTCGCGCACGGCTTCCGCCGATGCCTGCCGCCGTATTAAGGCATAGCTGTCAAGAAGCCGAAACAACAGGAGGGCAGGGGCAAGCCCTGCCCCTACGCGGCATCCTGCTCCTTGCCCGCGTAGGAGTTCACTCCCACGCTTTTGCTTTTTTGCTTTTGCTTCTTTGCTTCTCCCTTGACCCGCCGTGCTGCTGCCGTGCTATAATAGCCTTATGCACTTTCCCCGCCTGTTCCCCGCCGCGCTTGCTGCCGCTTTCACGTTCAGTTTTACGGGTTCGCTGGCCGCGCAGGCGCCTGTTGCCGTTCCGCCCCCAAACATTCCTGTTGCCGCCCCGCCGGCCACTGCCACACTGCCGATTGTCCTTGCGCCGCCGCTGACGGTGCCGCCGCCGGTTCCGGCGGCGTCCTATCAGCCGCTCCGCTCGCTGCCGCCCGCCACATTAGACGATGCCAATGATGCGGTCGGGCTGGCGCAGCAAATCACGCGGACGCGCGGGCTTCAAGCACGGGTGATCTGGATTGACGGCACGGCGAACCTCAACCGGGTCAATACGGCGGATAAGATTACGGCGCTCACGGCCCAGATCAAAAAAGCGGGCTTTAATACCATTGTCTTTGACGTGAAGCCCATTGTTGGGTACACGCTTTATCCCAGCAAGTATGCGCCGAAGCTGACGAGCTGGCTGGGCGGGAAAACGCTGCCCGCACCTTTTGACCCGCTGGCGGCGATGGTGACGGCGGCCCATGCGAACGGGCTGCAAATTGTCACCAGCATGAATACATTCAGCGAGGGCCACCGGGACGTTAAATATGGCCCCGGCTACGACCACCCGGAGTGGCAGACGACGCTCTGCGAGCCGAGCTTGACGCTGATGTCCAGCACGCCCGGCGCGGCCCCGTTTGCGCTTTCCGACCGGCCCAACCTGCCGCCGCGTCTGCCCGGCCAAATCGCGCTGTTCACCGATGCGCAAAGCTTACATTCTCAGCCGGGAGCATTGGCGGCGGTCTTGGACGCCAATCTGCGCGTGATCGCATTGGCGGACGGCGCTTCCCTGCCGGCGCTTTCGCTGTCGGTCCCGCCCGGCGGCAGTGTTCTCGTCGGCGCAGGGCCGGCGCTGGACTGGCTGCGCTCGTTTGCGCCGATTGGGGCGCAGGTGTCGCTGCTGACCAACAGCCAGCTTGTTCCAATCAGCGCCCGGCCGGAGCAGCAGGTTCCGCTGATGGTCAACCCGAATGACCCGGCAGTCCAGACGCGCCTCTTGACCATGATCGCCGAAGTCGTGCGCGGCTATGGCGTGGATGGCGTGATCTTTGATGACCGAATGCGCTACGCCGGGGCGAACGCTGATTTCAGCCCGGTCACACACGCCCAATTTGAAGCGTTTCTAGGCCATCCTGTCCGCTGGCCCGACGACATTTTGACGTATGATGTGGCCTATCCGTCGCTTGCCAAACGCCTCATCCCAGGCCCGGATTACGATGCTTGGAACGTCTTTCGCACCCTGACCATTCGCAACTGGCTGGCGTCGGCAGCCGCGACGGTCAAGGCCATCCGGCCCACGGCAACGGTCAGCGTTTACGCCGGTTCCTGGTATCCCGATTACCCGCAGCTTGGCTCCAACTGGGCCGCCGATGACTTTTCGGCGGGCCTGCGGTTCCTGACGCCGAGCTACCAAAAGACGGGTTTCGCCGGGCTGACCGACTGGATGACCACCGGCTGCTACTATGGGCCGGGGACCATCGCCGATGCCCTGGCGTCAGGCCAATCGGCGGGCAGCAGCGTCGAGGCCGCCGGGCAGTTTTCAAACCGCGCCGTCAACGACCAGACCTGGGTGTACGCGGGCATTGCCCTCAGCAACTACAACGGCCACCCGGAGCTGCTTTTAAAAGCCTTGCAGGGCGCAACCGCGTCCACGCAAGGCGTCATGGTGTTTGACTTGTCCCACAACATTGACCAGTTTTGGACGACGTTCCAGACCGCATTCGCGACTCCCGCCGCCCCGCCCCAGTCCGTGCCGGGCCTCTTGGACGACCTGCGCCGCCAGCACGCCGCCGCCAAAGCGGCAGGCACGCCCCAGCCGCCGGTCATCACTCAAAACGGCGGCATATCGGGAACGGGGCTTTAAGACCCAGTATGCGAGGAACCCGGTACTGGCCTAGCCGGGCTATTCCAATGCACAAAGTCCCTGCGGGACTCAAGACCGCCGGCATTCTGCTCTTCAGTGCCGGAGGCACTTTGTAAACTTTTAGCCCGGCACTTCCACTGCCGGGTTGTCTGGGCCGGCTTATTTCCCCGCCCGCAGGAACGGATTAAATAGGCTGTCGTCTTCGGGGAAAAAAGATGCTTCCGGGCGGCACGGGCCGATGCCGTAGTGGTTTCGCAGACGGGACTGATGCTGGGCCACAGCCCCCTCGATGAACCGCGTCATCCGGTCCTGGAACACGCTCACTCCAAACCGGGCCGCGTGCGCCTGCAAGCAGCCCGGCGAAAACTCCGTGCCGCGCAGATTCGCCAGCGCCGCCGCCAAAGAGTCCACTGTCTGAGCCGAAAACAAGACCCCCGTCTCCCTGTCCGTCACCGTCTCTAAAGCCCCGCCCGCTGCAAACGCCGCCACCGGACGGCCACTTGCCATGCACTCAAGCGGCGTCATGCCGAAATCTTCTTCCCCCGCAAAGATCAGCGCCCGGCAGCGGGCATACTCCCGCGCCACGGCGTCATCAGGCAAGCGGCCCAAAAACTCGATGGTTGGGCCGGCGATCCGCTTCAGCCCCGCCAAATCCGGCCCTGCACCGATAATCTTCAAGGGGACTTGCAGGCGATTGCACGCTTCTACGGCTAAATCCACGCGCTTGTAGCCGACCAGCCGCGAGACGACTAGAAAATGGCTGCCGACTTGGCGGGGGGCAACCGGGGCGTAGCGCTTCGTGTCAATCGGCGGCGGGATGACGGCGGCAACGTCGCGCCGGTAATACTTGCGGATGCGCTGGGCGACGTTGTAGGAGTTTGCGACATAGTAGTCCGGCCGCGATGCGCTTTGTTCGTCCCAGGCCCGGAGCCGGCCCAGCATTCCCCGGAGCAGCAGGGACATCAGCCGCCCGCGCCGGCTCTGCGACAGGTACTCGTGCTGACGCCAGGCGAAGCGTGCGGGCGTGTGACAGTAGCAGATGTGACAGGTCTGCGGGGGCGTGATGACGCCTTTGGCGAACGAGCTGGAAGACGACAAGACAAGGTCAAAGCCATTAAAGTCAAAGTGCTCAAAGGCGGTGGGGTAAAGCGGCAAGGCGAGCTTGTGCATCCGCTGGGAGGACAGCGGCCAGCGCTGCAAAAACGAGGTGCGGATGGGAATGTCCCGGAAGTAGGCCAGGGTCGCGCTGGGGTCGTAGACCGACGTATACAGAGGCGCGTGAGGGAACAAGCCGTGCAGCGTCGCGGCGACACGCTCCGCCCCGCCGGCCTGTGCCAGATAATCGTGAACAATCGCCGT
>CAXUBO010000045.1:13341-26700 GCA_964249345.1 uncultured Armatimonadales bacterium
TTTTCGCTTTTTGCCGTGTTGTGCCGACTTGGCATTCTTTATGCAGTAAGAAAATCTCAGTAGAAATACGGGACAAGGATAGTTTTTGTCAAACAGGGAAGTGACGACGCCATGATTTTTACGGACACGGTCCTTTCTCCAGCCGGCGCGGCCCCGCTCCGGCTTGAACACATTCCCGGCTGCCGCCCCTGCTGGCACAAGCTGGGCCAGACCGACTGGAACGCCGCCCTGGCGTTTGAAAGCCACGGCGTCCGGCTCGGCATTCGCACTAACGCCCCGGCGCTGTTAGAGAAGATTGCTTGCCTGCTGCCTCCAGGGTCTCTCTTTGCTTCCTCACCCGTTGTTGAAACGCTTTACTCTCTCCATGTGCCGCCTCGCCCGCGCCCCGGTGTCCGCCGCCGGCATCTGCTGTATGAGGGCGTGACCCTGCTTGCCCGAACGTCCGCTTTGGAAGAAGCGCTGGACGCGCTTGAGTCTGATCTGCACCGGCAGGTGGCGGAGCGGGCTGCGGACAGGCTGTTTGTTCATGCCGGCGTGGCCGGCTGGAACGGACGCGCGGTGGTGATTCCCGGACGCTCCTTTCGCGGCAAGACCCGCCTCACGGCTGCATTAGTGCGGGCCGGCGCAGAGTATTTTTCCGATGAATATGCCGTTTTTGATGCGTCCGGCCTGGTCTGGCCGTATCCCAAGCCGCTGTCTCTGCGGGGCTTTGACGGCCTGCTGCTCCCGCCTCGCACGGCGGCGGAATTGGGCGGCTTGACGGCCACGGCGCCGCTTCCGGTCGGCTTAATTATAGACACCCAGTTTGTGCCGGACGCACCCTGGCGTCCGCGCCGCCTGTCGCCGGGCGCGGCGCTGATGACCCTGCTGGACAACACCGTCCAAATCCGCCGGGAGCCGCAAAAAGCGCTGGCGATCCTGCACCAAACCGCTTCAAGGGCCGCCGCCGTCAAGAGCCGCCGAGGCGAAGCCGACGCCGTGGCGCTTTGGATACGGAACAATTTACAGGGAACCGAAAGTTAAAGGATTAAAAAAGTTAAAGGATTAACATGACACGTCAGCACCCATTACGATCTTCATTACAGCTTCCATTTTTAGCGGCTTTTCTTGCTGCGGCTGCTCTGCTGACCGGAGCGGCAAACGCGCAGGTTGTTGCGCTGCCTGGTCCGGCGGCGCAGCCGGGGACTGCCACGACGGCGGCTTATCCCACCGGGTCCACTGATCCCAATGATGCCGGCGATCCGTATTACAGCGCCGTAGACTTTATTGACGGGCCGTTCACCGTCGCGGCGGGCGGCACGAATGTCACGTTTACGGCCACAAACGCCGCGGCGTCCAAGTCTTTCGAGAGCTTTACCAACGACGGCAGTTTCGACTTTCCGGTCGGGACGCAGCTTGTGGATACGGCGGTCGGCGACAGCAGCGCCGCCGGCAGCACGCCGACCGCACCGCTGCGAATCGATTTCAGCGGCGGCGTTTCCACGTTCGGCCTGAACGCGCAGGATGCCGCTTTCGACAGCGAGACGTTCACGTTCACGGTTTTCACCAACGGCAGCATGACAAACGGCACCACATTCACGACGGCGACTTATGACAATACCGTGTCCCCGTCCGGCAAGTCCGTGTTTTTAGGGGCGCAGGCTTTCGGCAGCGCCGTCATTACAAGCGTTCTCATCAGCAGCCAGTCCGTCGCAGTCAACGGTCAAGGCATCTACACCGGCGGCTCCAACGATTTTTATTTCGGCCCGCTGTCCGCCGCCCCGGCCGCCGTGCCTGAAACCTCGACCATGATCTCTTTGGGCCTGCTTCTGGGCCTCGGCGGGGCGCTTGCCGCTGTTCGGAAAGCAAGAAATCGAAAAGAAAGAAAAACAATATGAGCGGCGAGATGCCACGCGCCCGGCAGGACGAGTTAATTGTCCAAAGCATTGGCGACGAAACGGTTGTTTACGATGAGCGGCACAGCCGTGTGCATCGCCTGAACCGCACGGCGGCCCTTGTTTGGAGCCATTGCGACGGCGAGCGAACCGTCGCCGCTCTGGCCTCAGTGATGCGCCAAGAAGCGGGCCAAGACGGAGGAAACAGTGCCGGGGAAAATAGTGTCTGGGAAAATAGTGTCTGGGAAAATAGTGTCTGGCTGGCGCTGGACCGGCTGGAAAAAGCGCACCTGCTTCAAGACCCTCTGGTCAAGCCCGCTCGCGCCGCACCGATCACGCGGCGCGATGTTCTGCGACAAGCCGCCCTCGCCGGCGGCCTGCCCCTGCTGCTCCCGGCGATTCAAAGCATTGTCGCCCCGACTCCGGCGATGGCGATGTCCATCGGCTGCGCCAAGCGTGGCCAGGTTCCCAGCCCGACCCGCCCCTGCTGCCCCGGACTGCAAGCCGTCAACGGCATTTGTGTCGGACGCGGCGGGCAGGGATAAGTAGACATAAATGACGGGCGAGCTTCAAGGGCTGGTTCAATATGCCTTTCTGCGGCGGCCTCTGGCCGAGCTGCTTTCTGCCTGCCAAGAAGCGGCGGTGGAGCTGATTGTCCTGAAAGGCGCGGCGCTGGCGGAGACGGTCTATCCGCGCCCCAGCCTGCGCCCGTTCGGCGACATTGATGTTCTGGTGCGGGCGTCGGACGCTTGCCGCGCTCAGGCCGTGCTGAGCGAACTGGGGTATGTGGCTGATGCAGACGCCTGGGCCGATTTAGCCGCCGGACGAAGCTGCGAGGTGAACTTCTTTCGGAACGCGGCGCACGAGCCGGTCGTGATTGAGCTGCACACGGACCTGCTGAACAACGCCCTGCTGCGGCCTCAAGTCTTTTTGGACCACGGCGGGCTGTGGCGGCGCTCCCGCGCTGCTTGTCTTGCCGGGGAGAATGCGCGGGTGCTGGGGCCGGAAGACCAGATTCTGCATTTGTGCCTGCATCTGGCCGGGCATTATTTTGATGCGCCCCAGTCGGTGCGTGACATGGTGCAGGTCTGCGCCGTGCAGCCCGTCCGCTGGCCGCTGCTTCTTTCGCTCTGCCGCGCGGCCCAGGCGGAAGCCATCGCCTACGGCGGTCTCTTTGCAGCGGCGCAGGAGGGCGCCCGCGTGCCGCCGCTTGCGCTGGAATCGCTTGCGCCGCGCCGGCATCGGCGAGCGCTGGAAAGGCTTGTCACAGCGCAGGTGCAGAGCGGCGGCGAGGAACCGGGGGAAATCGCCCGCTTTTTGCTTCTTTGGCTGCTGCTTGCCGCGCCTCAAGCACGTTTTCTTCAAGCACGTTTTCCGATAGCGCGTTTCCATGCCGCGTATCGCCTTCTTTTTCCTTCCCGTGCTTGGCTCCGCGCCCACTACGCTTTTAATTGCTGCGCTTCTGATCACTACGCTTCTGATCACTACGCTTCTGATTTGGCTGAGACGATTCCGGCCCGGCGCCTGCCGCTCGGCCTCCTCTACGCGCGTCACTTGCGATTTCTTGCCGCTGCCGTCTGGAAAATCGGCAGGAAATCCCGCCGCCGAGCGTGAACCTAAGCGTCGCCTCAGCCCGAACCTGAGCGCGGAAAGTGGAGAATATTCATGCAGTCCAAACAACTCACGGCGGGAGCGGCCATCTTGATCGGCGTTCTGCTGCTGGTCGCCGCCGTTATCTACTTTATCACGCCTGCGGGGTCGCTGCCGGGCTTTCTGCCGGGCCATGAAGCGGGCGTCACGACGCCGCACACGAAGCACGGCATTTTGGCCCTCGCCCTGGCGATCTGCGCGTTTGTCGCCGCGCGTTTCTTTTACGGGGCCGCGCCGGATCAAAGCGCGTGAGGCTTGAGCAGCACGAGGAAGTCAGCGCCTGAAGCGGGGATGGAAACGGCCTGGCCGCCGGAAACCGTGCGGCGAAGCAGGGTGTACGGGACCAGGTTGAAAAGGTTGTCGCGCCAGGTTCCGATGACGCCGGTATCCATCCACCCTGCCGGAACGCGCACGGAATGGGAAGACGCTGCCGCCGCCGCCGCCGCCGCCGTCTGCATCAGGAACACGTCCGTCGGCCCGGCGTCCGAGGCCAGCGTAAACGAAAGCGCCGTTTGTGCGCTGGGTTTCGTCGGGCGTCCCAGCGTGATCCAGGACGCGCCGGTTAAAATCGCCGGAATGTCGTGGAACGTGTTGTCGCCGGTGCCGTCGAAGTTGTCATAAAACGGCTCTTCAGCGGCAACGGGCCGGGCGATGAACGCAGCGGGATTGAGCGGATTGCTGGACTTGAGAGTGCGAACTAAGCCGTCTGCGCCGCCGGTTTCGGCATAAATAATCGCGGAGTCGGAATGGCCCAGACCGTCTTCCACGACTACGGCGTTGCGGCCCGGCTGAAGCGCGGCGGGCCAGGAAAAGACGTTGCCGGACGCGGTGCCGTTCGGCAGAAGGTAGTCGCCGTTGAGCGCCGTTCCGGCCACGACGCCGTTGACGGTGAGCGTCAGCGCGGACGCATTGGAATACGCTTTCACGTCCAGCGTGTCGGACGGCTGCGCCCGGCGGCGCAGGAACCATGTCTTGCCGCACAGATGCACCAGCGGTGTCTGCGGCTTCAGGAACGACTGGAATAAGTAGAAAGCGTCTTTCTTGAAGCCGCCGAACGTCTCCAGTCCCTTCGAGTTCACCCCTTTGTAGCGCGGGTCGCTGAAGTCCCGGAACGTCCACCAGGTAAACAGCGGGATTTGGGCGCTGAGCGTTCGAAAGACCGTCTCGCAGCGGCTTTCCGCCACTTCGTCCTGATATTCTTCCGGCTCATAGACGTTGCCCTTGTGCGCCGGCAGCGCGGCGGAGGTGTGGGTGGAAATGACGCCGCCCGCGCCGGTCTCCGAGATCGCGTGGTAGAACGCGGCTTGGGCATCAAACCCGGCGATAGTCCCGCCGTACCAGCCGTTGTAGCGGTTGACGGCGACAAAATCCAGCGCGGGCGACTGATAAAATGTGGTGTTGCTGGCGTAGACGATGGGCCGGGTGGGGTCAGCCGCCCGCGCCGTGTCTGCGTAATCTTCCAGCGTCGTGATGTCACTCACGGTTTTGATCGCCTCGTTGCCAATGCTCCAAAAGCAAATGGAGGGGTGATTGAAGTTTTGCAGCACCATCTCGCGCGTGATCTGCCGGCCCGTCTCGGTCGGTGGGGCAGGGTTGGAATGGCCGTTCTCGGCCCAGACCACCATGCCTAGCGCGTCGGCTAAATCATACTCTGTTTGCGCGTGCGGGTAATGCGCCAGGCGCACAAAGTTGACGCCCAGCTCTCTCAAATCCGCCCAGTCCCGCCGCAGGTCCGCTTCGGTGACGGCGCTGCCATGCTCCTCCGTTTCCTGATGCTTGGCAACTCCATGCAGCGGCGTCAAAGCGCCGTCAAGAAAGAACCCGGCCGGCGTCATCTGAAAAAAGCGCAGGCCGGTCTTTTCCGTGACCGTATCCGTCGCGGCTCCCCCAACCGCCGTTTCCGTCTTCACTGCGTATAAATAGGGACCGGTCGTGCTCCACAAGTGAGGCCGCCCAATCTGCGTGTGCAGAGTCACGCTGCCGCCGGTATGGGCGTCCAGCGTAACCTGCCCGGAGACCGTGGCGACGGCGGCACCTGCGGCGTCCAGGACGCAGCTTGTCACGGTGACTGCTGCCGGCAGGTCGCCGTCGTTCCGCACCAGCGTCTTGATTTCTAAATTCGCGCTGCCCGCGCTGACGCTGGACTGGGTCAGGAAAACGCCGGACGCCGCCATGTCCGCCGGGTCAATGTGAACTTTTTCAGTGAGGAGCAGATGCACGGTCCGGTACAGGCCGCCGGGAACATGGTAAAGCTGATACCCATTGCCCGCCGGCAGGCAGTCGGACGTATCGGCAGGGGCAGTATCGCAGCGCACTGCCAGCACGTTGTCGCCGGCATGGACAGCCGAAGCCGCGTCAAACACGAACCGCGTATATGCGCCTGCATGAGAGCCGAGAAAGACCCCGTTTAAATACACGTCCGCGATGGTTCCCGCGCCGTCAAAGCAAACAAAGATTTCCTTGCCGCGCTCAGCGTCCGTCACGGCGAAATGCGTCCGGTACCAAGCGGCGCGGTGGGTTTGGGTCTGCGTTTTCGAGTTCCAGGTATGCGGCACTGTGACGCTCTGCCACCGGCTGTCATCAAAATGAGGGGATGCCGACGCGGCGCTTTCCGCGTCCGCCGGGGAAAGCGGACCGGCGTTGAACTTCCAGTCTGTCAGCGGAATGGCTTGGCGCGTCGGCAGCGGGGACTGCGCGAAAAGCGGAAGCGAAAGAGCGAGAAAAAGCAGGCAAAGAACAATAAATCTCAAGGGGCCTCGGTACCGGCACTGGCCTAGCCGGTTTACTATTGAATGAAAGTCAGGAACCATGCCATCAGGAACCATGCGTTAAAACGCACGGCTAGGGTTTTATTGGGGTACATGGCGCGGACGCCGCCAAACACCCGCTTCGCGGGGTTAGAAACAGACAAAGACAAAGTTCTTAGTGCCGCGCCCTCCGGGTCTGCCGATGCAGAAGCGGTACTTTGTAGCGTCTTCGCTGTCTAGCCGTGCCATTCATGGCATGGTTCCTGATGGCTCAGATGGCGTTCTGATTTATGCAGCAACGCCTTTTCAATTTGCATGAAATTTGCATGAAAGCGGCTCTTATGGTACAATGCTTTATAATGTTCCCACACAGCCTTCAAAAGCGGATGCGCCTCGCAAAACCGACACTGCCGCTCCTCGCCGCCGCCGGGCTGGCGCTGCTTGGCACAGCCGCACTGCGGCATTTTGCCTCGCCGCGTTCCCTCTTATTGCCCGCGCACACGGCGCTGTCTTCGCGCCGGTCCAGTGCTGATCCCGCCCCGGCCCTGCTCCCCATTCTGCCGTCCGCCCAGCTTGCGGCCCTGCATGTAGACGAAACCGGGCATATTCCGATTCTCATGTACCATGCTGTCGGCGCACCGGCCCGGCGCGGCGTGCGCTACGACAAGCAGGGGCTGAACATCGCGCCGCAGACGTTCCGAAACCAGCTTGCGCTGATGTATGCCGCCCACTGGTACCCGGTCAACATGCGCGACATCCTGACTTCGCACCTAAATATCCCTGCCGGCAAAACCCCGGTCGTGCTGACGTTTGATGATGCCCGTGGAACGCAGTTCCATTACCTACCAAACGGACAGATTGACCCGAACTGCGCGGTCGGCATCCTGAAAGCGTTCCATGCCAAACACGCCGACTGGCCGCTGAAAGCGACGTTTTATGTCCTGCCGAAGTCGGCGTGGAACCCCGTACCGTTCTGGCAGCCGGGCTTGGAAACAAAGAAGCTGCGAACACTGGTGGCGGACGGCTTTGAGGTCGCAAACCACACAACCACGCATCGCCCGATGACGCATTTGTCCGGCGCGGAGCTGTGCTGGGAGATGGCCGAGTGTCAGCGGTATGTCAAGGACCGTGCGCCCGGCGCGACAATGGACACGATGGCGCTGCCCGGCGGGGCGGCTCCCAAGAACCATGCCCTGTGGGCAACCCTGCTTTCAGGACGTTTAGGCAGAATCGCGTACCACAACCGCTGCATTTTGATGGCCTGGGGCGGTCCAAGCCATGCCTGGGTGGACCGGGCTTTTAATCCCGACCGCGTTTCGCGCCTGGGCTGCGGCCCCGGCTGGATTGAACATGCCTTGAAGCAGATGGCGTCCGGCCGTCTGCGCCCGTATGTCAGCGACGGCAACCCCAACACCGTCGCCGTGCCGCGTGCGGAAGCGTCTTTGGTAGACCCAAAGCGGCTGGGCGATTCGCATCTTGTTATTTACGGCGCGGGGCCGAAGCGTGTTCCGTCCCTGCTGGCCGCTTCCAAGCGGGAAGCGCACCGAAGTTAAAAGAGCTTATTAGAGAAGCTCACTGGTCGTTCTCAAGAGTCAGGCTGTAAATTGGCGTTGTCGCCGTTTCGGTCACAATGAGCGTATAGGACTGGCCGCCGCCGACATTGATGCTGGTCGGCGGGACAAGCGCCGTAGACGTGCCGGCGGCATTGACCTGGACCGAGAGCGTGCCGGAAGGCAGAGGCGCGTAGGCCGTCACCGGGTCGGCCGCCGCCACAAAGGCACCCGGAACCCCAAGCGGCAGGGTGGGATAGGCGACGCTTGTAAAAGCGGCTTTGCTGCTGATCAGCACGTCTACAGGGCCGGCATCAGGGGCGCCGTTCAGAACACGAATGTTGGCCTGGCCGGACGGCGGATCGGCATAGGGAAGCGCCGCCGAATAGTTTGCCGCCGCGCCTTTGTCTCCGGTGACGACGGTCTGCAAAAAGCGAGGATCGGCGCGGGCCGTCGTCAGCGGCGCGACATCAACGCGGCCAATTAAATACGCCGTGTAATAAGAACCATTGTTAAGCTGAAGCTGCGGGTTAGGCGGGACCACAATGCCGGTTGTCGCGCCGGTAACGGTTGTGCCGGCGGGCGAGGCGGTTGTGGTGAAGGTGAAAGTCGAAACGCCCTGCCCGACATAGTTATAGGCGCTGGTCTGATTGTAGGTCAAATCGCCGCCAACAGCGGTTGAGTTGATCAAAACGCCGGTCGTGCCGCCGTTGACGGACAAGTCCGCGCCCCGGATGCGGGCGGTGGAGGAGGAAGAGCTGCTGCCGCAGCCCGTCACCAATGCGCTCGCCATGCCTCCAGCGATCAGCAGAAGGGGAGCGGCGATGCCCCGGCGTTGTCGTAAATACATATCATCTTCTCCTCTGATCTTCTCCTCGGAATTCACGGCGTAGTATAGCTGTAAGAGTGCAAGTTCCCGTAAAAGTTTCAGGAAATTTGCCTCAAGAGGTTTGCGCCAGAAAATTCAAGAGCGAGAAGCGGCAGCCGCATCGGCAATGGCGTACAGCCAGTCACCGGCCAGCACCAGCGAGACAACCCAGAACGCCGGGCTGAAATACGAATGGCCGCTGCCGTGAACCAGGGTCAGAAGAACCACGCCGAGCAGGTAAATCCCGACCAGGACCGCGCCTTTGACCGTTTGCCCCTGGACAATCTGTCCGAGGCCGGGACAGATCGCCGACCCGGCGATAATCCACAGCCCGCTGCGCTCGCCGCCCGTGCGCCGCACCAGAGACGTGTCTGCCGCCGCATACGCGACGCCCAATGTCTGCTGACGCTGCTGCTCCGCCCGGCGCAGAACGGCCTTGCCGACTTTGGCTTCCGCCGAAGCCCGGCCCGGCTCCGACGCCAGTGCATTCTGGTACGCGGCAATGGCGGCGTCCCAGCTGCCGCGCGTTTCTTCAATATCGCCCAGCAGCTCAAACGCCCCGGCATCCTGGGGACGATCCGCCAGAAATGCCTTGACCGCCGCTTCCGCCTCCGCAATCCGCCCGCGCCGCAGCTCAATGCGGGCGGCATTCAACCGCCGCTCGGCTTCTTCTTCCGCTGCGAAGTCGCGCTTCGGACGCACCGGCGCAGGACGAGGCGGGGTGGGGCGGGGCGCAGGAGAAGGGCGCGGCAAAGGATTAGGCGGCGTGTCCATGAGTTCTTTCCGGTTCAGCCGTGCCTCGCTCGTCCACGGCGGCGTCTTCCAGTTCTTCGTCTTCGGAGTCTTCGTCCTCGTCTAATTCGTCGTAATCGTCGTCTTCCATTTCATCTTCCTCAAATTCGCCGATGCCCATGCCTTCCAGCCTGTCCGGCTCGCGGGCGGGCGGGGCTTGCCCGGTCCAGAGTTTTTCCAGCCCGTAGAACGAGCGCTGCTCTTCGGACATGACATGGACAATTGCGTCGCCGTAGTCCAGCAGCACCCAGGTCGCCTCGCTGTAGCCTTCAATGCGCCGCTGCCGGATGCCCTGCTTTTCCATCGACTCCATGACGCCGTCGGCAATGGACCGAATGTGGATGTTGGACGTTCCCGAACAGATAATAAAGAAGTCGGCGATGAGCGTCTTGCCGCGCAGGTCGAGGGCCGTGATATAGTTGGCCTTTTTGTCTTCCGCCGCTGCGACAATCGCATCCCGCCGCTCTTCCGATGTGAGTTGGCTTTCTTTCAAGTTTTCTTTTCCTCAGTAGCAGACGTCCAAAGTATACCCGACTTGCCGGAAAAAGCCGTACTTGAGATGCCGTGCTTCTTGAGATGCCGTGCTTCTAGGTGCTGCCGCCGCCGTCGCCTTCTGTCAACGCAAAATCCATTGCGGCGTCCAAGCTCAGCGCCCGGCCTGCTGCGAAGGCCGGCGCGAAGGCTTCTTCTCCCAGTGCGAGGCGGGTGTCAGTCCTCTGCCTGGCTTGTTCCGCCTGCTCAACCGGGGCAAGCGGCGCAGCGCAGTCCTGCCGGAGCGCCTGTGCTGCGCCTTGCAGGAGAGCCGCCCGGTGGAACTGGCCCTGACCGCACGCCAGTTCTGCAAAGTCCTCCAAACTTTGTGCAATTGCCGGTGCATCCCCAAGCTGCCGCCGCAGCGCGAGGCTCTCCGTATGCCGCAGCCAGGCGGCGCGAGGCTCTCCCTGCCGGGCGCTCACCCGGCCGAGGCCGGCAAGCGCGGAAGCGGTGTCTCCCAGCAGCCCAAGCTGCCGGGAAATCAGCAGCGCTTCTTCCAGCAGCGGCCTCGCCCGGACCAAATCGCCCTGGGCTAAGGCAACTCGGCTGAGGTTGATCAAGGTGCAGGCGGCAGCGCCCTGGTCTCCAAGCTGCTGGGAAATCGGCAGCGACTCTGTGTAAAGGTTCCAAGCCGCGCTGAGGTCACCCTGCGCGAAGGAGACGTTCCCGACGCTGAGCAGCGAGCCGGCAATTCCATGCTGATCGCCCTGCCGACGTGCAAGCGTTAGACTTTCCGCATAATAATTGCAGGCAGACAAATAATCACCCTTGAAATAGGCCAGATCGCCCAAGTTCCGCAGCGAAAACGCGATTCCCTGCGAGTCGTTCTCCTGCCGGAACAGCAGCAGGCTTTCCTCAAACAAAGCCTGGATTGCCGCCTTGTCTGCTTTTTGGTGCATTTTGCACCAGCCGACGCCTCGGAGGGCATAAGCGAGCGTGAGTGTCTCGTCCCCGCCCCGCGCCAGCGCCGCCGCTTGTTCAAACAGCGCCTGGGCGGCAGGGATATTCCTTTGTTCCGACGCCAGGCCGGCGGCTAACGTGCAGGCTTTGCCGCGCGATTTGCGGAGCTTGGTTTGGGCGTCTTCCGTGAGTTCTGCACTCATTTCCAGCGCCCGGCTGAGCCACCGCCAGCCGGTAGAATAATGGCCGTGAACAATCCAAAATGATCCCAGCGCCCCGGAAATTCGCAGCCCGGCTTCCACTCCGGCTTCTTTTTCAGTTTGGTCTTGTGCGCCTGTCTCGCGCAGGCACCACTCCAGAGCGCCGCGCAGGTTGTCATGCTCGGTCTCCAAACGCGCCAGCCACGCAAGCTGTTCCGGGCCGCTCGGCCGTCGCTCGGCTGTCTCCGCAAAGGCCAAAAAGAATGCCTGATGCCGCGCCTGCACTTCGTCCGCCGCGCCGCTTTCTTCCAAGCGGTCCCGTCCGTACTGCCGGACCGTCTCCAAAAGACGATAACGGTCTTGCCCCTGTTCATCGTCGTCATAAACGGCCAGCGACTTGTCTACCAAGCCTGCCAGCAGGTCTAAGATGTCCATCGGATCAATCTCGGCGCCAGGGTGAAAATCGGCGCAGATCGCTTCGGCAGCTTCTAAAGTCCAGCCGCCGGAAAACACCGACAGACGGCACAAGAGCGTCTTCTCGCTTTGCGTGAGCAGGCCGTAGCTCCAGTCAATCGCGGCTTTCAAGGTCTGCTGCCGGGGCAGGGACGTCCGGCTGCCGCCGGTCAGCAGGCGGAACCTGTCGTCAAGACGTGTCCCGATCTGCTCGACGCTCAGGGACTTGATCCGGGCGGCGGCAAGCTCAATGGCAAGCGGAATGCCGTCCAGCCGGGTGCAGATTTGGGCGACGTAAGGCGCGTTCTGGCTGGTCACGGCAAAGGACGGGTGGCTCAGGCCGGCCCGGTCAATAAAGAGGCGCACGGCCTCGTACTGGCTGAGGGCTTCCACGGTATAACTGCGCTTTGGGTCCGGCAGCGACAGCGAGGGGACGCGGTAGGTCTGCTCGCCCGGCACACTGAGGGCTTCGCGGCTTGTCGCGAGGATCGCGACGGAGGGACAGGCACGCAGCAGGTCGGAAACAAAAAACGCGCAGGCGGCCAGAACATGCTCGCAATTGTCCAGAACAAGCAGCATGTGCTTATCCTTCAGAAAGTTTACCAGAGTCTTTGCCGTAGGCTTATCCGGCTCCTCGCGCACTCCCAGCACTTCCGCGACGCTGCGCGGAACCAGGCTTGGGTCGGAGAGGGCTGCAAGCTCCACCAGCCAGACGCCGTCGCCGACACCGTCCACCAGGTCCGCCGCCGCTTGAAGCGCGAGGCGCGTTTTGCCGGAGCCGCCCGCGCCGGTCAGCGTCAGCATCCGGTGGCTTTCCAGCAGCGACTTGATTTCCGCGACCTCGGTTTCCCGCCCGATAAAACTGGTGATTTGCTGCGGCAGGTTGTTGGGGTAGTCCGGGTTGTTCAGGGAGCGCAGGGGGGAAAAGTCCGTCGGCAGATCGGGGTGAACGACTTGAAAGACCTGCTCCGGGCGCGACAAATCTTTCAAGCGGTGCAGGCCGAGGTCGCGCAGCGTGATCGCCTGGGGCAGAGTATCGCGTGTCAGCTCCTGAGACGCGACCGACAGCAATATTTGGCCGCCGTGTCCGGCGGCCATGAGGCGCGACACCCGGTTCAGCGGCTGGCCGTAGTAGTCGCCGTCTCTGGTTTCGACCGCGCCGGTGTGCAGGCCCATGCGGACCTTCAGGGACAAGCCTTCTGCGCGTTCCGCGTGCAGGCCGCGCTGAACGGCGACAGCGGCGGCCAGCGCTTCCGGCGCGGTGGCGAAGGCCGCGCAGAACGCATCGCCGACCGTGCGGAATACCCAGCCGTTTCGGGAAGCAATCGCGTCCCGCATCAGGGCATCATGGCGGGCCAGCGCCGCGCTCATGGCTTGCGGCTGATGTTCCCACAGGGCGGTGCTGCCTTCAATGTCCGTAAACAAAAACGTGACCGTGCCGGACGGCAAGTCTGAAGTTGAGTGCATAGCGGCCTCGCGTTGTCTGAATGAGCTGCATGAAAAACGGGTACTGCCGGCAACAACTAATGCCGGCCCCATTGTACCTGATTTTCTGTAAAGACAAAGCGAAACGCGCCGTGAGGCAGCGGAAAAGCGGCAGGCTATTCAGCCTGCCGCTCTTCGGGCGTTCTTCTGTGGGAAGCGCTTACGGCGTGGCCGGGGCGACCGGCGGAGTGGCGTCGGGCGCGTGCTTCATCATCGCGCCATGCTTCATCATGGCGCTATGCTTCATCATCGCGCTATGCTTCATCATCGCGCTATGCTTCATCATCGCGCTATGCTTCATCATCG
>CAXUBO010000046.1:0-26537 GCA_964249345.1 uncultured Armatimonadales bacterium
GCGCATCGAACGATAAAATCAACAGCTACTTCGGCATCGGCAGCGACCCCGCCAAGACCGCCTTTTTGCCCGCCGCCGCCATGATTTTTCGCGCTGGGGAAGTAGCAGCCGATCCAGTTGCATCTCCCGCCGGAATGTTCCTAAAGCCTGCGGATTTGGATGATCGCAAAGCTGGCACAATTTGGGAAAACCATTTTACTGGGGGGCCTGATTTTTTGGGAATGCGGCTTGTCATTAACCTCGTTCCCAATAAAAACCAGATGCTTCCACAGCACCTGCATACTGCTTCCAACGCCAAGCCGCAACTCCCGATACGCCTGTCTGGAAGCGCCGCTAACTCACTGATAGTGATACGAAGTCCTTTGTTAGTCTTAACCACAGCTTCAGGAGCGCAGTATTCCGCCGCCAGCCCTGCCGCGCAGTCTGCCGTCGGCTATGTCGGCGGGCAGACGGTGACGCTTGGCGATAACACGCTGACGTTCCCGGCGTTCGGCAACAACTTCGCAGCGGTGACGCTGACGGCGATGGATCAAAAATTGATTAACCAATCTGACCGTCTGCTGCTGACACTGGTGGGGAAAGTGGAAAATCAAGGCATGGGGTGGAACGCGGACCGCACCAGTGTCGGCGACCAGTGGGGGCAGGGGCCGACCGTGGCCGAAGGCATTCCCGCGACGGTGACGCTTAAAACTGATGGGCCGCATTTGGTCTGGGCGCTGGACGGGACCGGCAGGCATACGAAACAAGTTCCGGCGTCCTATGCCAATGGCGTTTTGACGTTCACGGTTGGGCCGCAGTATCAGACGGTTTGGTACGCGGTGGAGAGGCTGGGAACCTAAGAGACTGTATAGAAAGCAGGAACAAAAGCAGGAACACGGGGCTGAACCCCCGTGCTTTGAAGTGCAACTCCCCGCCTTCGCGGGCGAAGAAACGCTCCGGCAATTGGCTCTTCTGCCCGCGCAGGCGGGAGCTTGCCTTTTTGAAGCCCTGCCGTTCAGGGCAGGAACTTCCAGAACAGGCTTTCTAGACAGTCTCTAAAGCTCCCGAAGAGTTTGTAGAAGCTCTCTGCCGTTCAGCCCCGTGTTTCAGGGTGACACAGTCTTTATGAAGCGAAATAAACAGCCTAAGATTGCTTGCTTGTTCCTGTCGCTCTGGCTGCTTTTGGCCTCAGCCGGGGCTTGGGCGCGGCCCCATCAGGCATTCCACAACCCGATTTTAACCGAGGCCGCTGACCCGTATATCACCTATGTAAACGGCAGGTATTACCTGCTGTATACGGATGTCGGCGGAAGTAAAAACAACATCACCGTGCGGTCGTCGGACTCTCTTGCGACCCTCGGCGCGGCCCCGGCGATCCCGGTGTATGCCCCCGGCGGCTTTTTCGAGTCCCCGGAGCTTTTTCACTTCGGCACGCTCTGGTACATCTACTACACAAAGTATCCCAACACGGTCAATGTGCTCCAAAGCGACACAGACGACCCGCAGGGAAAGTATCACTTCCAGGCGGTGCTGACGACCAACACCTACGACGCCGACCTGCTTCAGATGCCCGGCGGCAGGCTGTACCTGCTTTCTTCCGACTACGGCAGCCTGCGAATCCAGCCGCTGTCTAACCCGTACACGGTCAGCGGCCCGCAAACTTCGATTGCCGTCAAAGACAAGCCCTGGGAAACACTCGCGATTGAAGCGCCGAATGCGTTTTGGCACCACGGCCAGCTTTTCATTTTGTACTCCTGCGGCGGCTACAACAAAGACAACTACGCCGCTGGCGCTCTGCGCTTCACCGGCGGCGACCCGGCCGGCGCAAGGGCATGGACCAAGCTGCCGGGGCCGCTGCTGACGGAAAACCCGGCCGGCGGCATCTGGGACGCGGGCGTGCCGAGCGCGTTTTCCGCGCCGGATGGCCGGGAATGGTTTGCGTATTCAGACTATAATGCCCCCGACGGGGCGGACGCGCACCGATCCATTTTGGTCCAGCCGATGCGCTTTGACGCTCAAAATAATCCAGTGCTTGGCCCGGCGCTGCCGCTGACGCAGGTGCTTCAGACCCCCTAGCCTCCACCCATTGAAACGGTGGTGGGAGCTAGAGCGACAAAAGCTTTTCCAGCAGCGGCTGAACAATTTCTCTGCCCCGCAGGGCGTCACGCCAGTGTTTCGGAACGCCGTCAATGCCGCAGCTCAAGCCGGCGATTCCGCCGGTGATGCAGGCGGTCGTGTCGGTGTCCTGCCCCAGCGCGACAGCGGCCCGAACGGCCTGCGCGTAATCTTTCTGCGCTTCGATGATCCAGTGCGCTGCCCGGAGGCTGTCTACAACGTAGCCGGAGCCGGCGCTTGGCGTCAGCAGGTCAGGCTGCACGGAGGCTTCGAGTTCTCCTGATGCGGCCGGGTCGCCCGCGTAAAGCGCCCGCAGCGTCGCGGCGGCGTCGGACCAGGGCGCGGGTGCTTCGTCTAAAATGCGCCGCGCCCACAGGCAGTACAGGGCGCAGCAGACTTGGGAGCGTATGTGGCCGTGCGTGACCCGTGACTGCATCTGAGCGTCTTGGACTAATTCGGCGTCGGTTCCAGTGTGCCAGAGTGCGAGCGGTAGAACGCGCATCAGCGACCCGTTGCCGTTGTCGCCCTGCCCGAACGGCCCAGCCTGGAGCGCGGGCGTGCCGCATTTGATGGCCGAAAGTGCCTTGTGTGTTGTGATGCCGATGTCGAACACCTCGCCGCCGACCGCCATCTCCCCGCCGTCCCGCCAGCGCAGGAGACGCTGCCCCAAATCTTCCGCATCAAAGCGCCCGCCCGAAAGCAGCGACGCCAGCAGGCACAGCGCCTGCGCTCCGTCATCCGACCAGGTGCCGGGGAGAACCTGCGGGTAAGTGCGGACATAGCCCGGCGGCGGCGTCATCTCAATCTGCGCCAGCGGCGGAATGTCCTCCGGCGCATGAAATTCATACGGCACGCCAAGCGCGTCCCCAACTAAAAGCCCAATTAAGCCCCCCGCGATGCGCTGCGGGCGCGAAATTTGCTGATCTGGTTTGCGTGTATCCGCCACTGGATTTGGCCTTTCCTCGTGCTAAAATAAACTATGAACTTTTTTTCGCCGCGAACCTGCCATTGGGGATGGGTTCTTCCCATTTCCGGCCTTAGCCTGCTTTGGAGTGCGCCGCGTCCTGTTCTTGCCCAGCGGCTGCCGTCGCCTGCGCCATCCCTCTTTGCACCGAACCCTGCGCCGGCTCAGTTTGTTCCGCTAGCTTCTGCACAGCCCGCTCGTCCAGCGCCGGCTGCCACAAAAACGCAGCTTAATCAGGCGCTGATCGCGGAAGCATTTCGCGGCAATGCCGCCCATGCTGCCGTCCTGCTCGCGCGGGGCGCGGACCCGAACGCGAAAGGGCCGACGGGGACACCGGCGCTCTGCTACGCGGTCGCCGCGAAAAGCAGCGCGGTCGCGGCGCTGCTGCTTCAGCACGGCGCACACCCCAATGCCGCCGGCCCCGCCGGGAACACGGCGCTTGCCGAAGCCGTGGGCCTGAGCGCCGACGCGCTGGTCACGCCCCTGTTGCAGCGCGGGGCGAACGTCAATGTCCGCAATGCTGCCGGGTTTACGCCGCTGGGGATCGCGGCGGTGAAGAACGATGCGGCGGCGATGCGCCTGCTCCTGGCGTCGGGCGCAAATGTCCAAGCGCCGCAGCCGCGCGGCATGACGGCGCTGGCGCTGGCGGCGGGCCTGGAACACCCGGAGGCCGTGCGCCTGCTGCTGGACGCGGGCGCTCCGGCGAACAGCCCCCTCAAGACCGGGGAAACGCCGCTGCTGATCGCAATTGCGGGAAGCCGCCGCATCAAGAATGCTGACGCCGTCCTGCTGGCGCTGCTGGACCACGGAGCGAACCCCAACGTGCGCGGTGCGGACAACAGCCCGCCGCTGCTGGTCAGCGCGGTGCTGGGCGACCTCACGGCGGCCCGGCTTCTTTTAGAGCATGGCGCGGGGGTCAACGCTCAGGACAGCCTGGGCCGGACGGCGCTTGCTCTGGCGGCGGCGCAGGGAAACGCTCCGCTGGTCCGTTTGCTGCTGACGAATGGAGCCACGGCGAACGTGTCCGACCGCGCCGGCTACACGCCGCTGCTGTGGGCCGCGCGTGGGGATCACACGGCGGCTGCCGGCGCTCTGCTGCAAGCCGGGGCATCTGCCAATCGGGGAAATCTGCTGGGCCTGACTCCGCTGATGGCGGCCTGCTGGAAAGGCAATCTGCTTCTCGCATCACAGCTCATCGCTCATGGCGCAGGCGTCAATGCCGCCGACCGCCGGGGCTACACCGCGCTGATTTTGGCCGTTCATTCCGGCAGTGCGCCTTTGGTGAAGCTGCTGCTGAGCCGGGGCGCAGATGCCAACGCGCGGACGGCGCAGGGAGCGACTGCCCTCAGCTACGCTGTAGGACACAAAACGCTCCTGCCTTTGCTGCTGCCCCGAACACCCACGGCAGTTCTGCCGAAAGCGCCGGCCTCCGGTTCAAGCGATGCTGCGATCACGCCTCTTGTTCCGCCTGCGCCTTTAGTCCCGCCCGCACCTCTTGTCCCGATGGCTCCCGCACTTCCTGCCGCGCCTCCGGTTCCCGCCGCCGGCCCTCACCCGGCGCATCTGCCGTCCGGCCCGGCGGTTCCGGGAGCGGGCGGAACGCCGCACCTGCCCGGCCAGCCTTAAAGATTTTCTCTGGCCCCCAATAATAGGTGAGCCAGACGGAAACAGAGTAAGCCTCTCCTAACTCCGGCTCCCCCGTTATTGGCGGCTAGGGGGAGTCTCGTTTAGCTCCGCCGGTGAGACGGATTCGGACGAAAATGGGGTCAGGCGGACACTGAAGCGCGTTTCTGACGGCTGAAGCAGGTACTGAGGCAGGGGGCCGGGACCGCAGGACTGGCTGCCGAGGCCGCTTTGCGCGTAGTCCAGGTGCAGAATGGTCTCCGGGCGCGGCACGAGATCGAACGTGTGCCGCGCCTCGGTCAAGTCTTCCGGCGTGTAATGCTGAACGCTGACGTTTATTAAGGGCTGCCCGGCGGCAAACAGGCCCGTGCCGAGGGCGTTCGTCAAAGCGGCCCAGCGGACATCCGATTTGTTGCCGTTTTCTTGAGGATGAATGTATGGCTCAAACTGCTCCGAGACCGAGCCGCTGTAGACGCCGAGCCTCACGCTCTCGCGGCGGTCAGGGTAGCTTTCGTGCGGCCCCAGCCCGTACCAGGCGAAGCGGTCAAAGCTTGACGGCAGGCAAATCTGCACGCCGAGGCGGGGCAGGGGCGGCAGAGTCCTCAGCGGCGTGACCGAAGTTTCCAGCAGAAGGTCGCCGCTGCCGTAAAGTGTGTAAGCATAAGTGACGGCAAACGCGGGCGGCAGTGAGTTTGGGGCTAAAACCGCGCGAACAGAGACCTGAACTGTTTGCGGCGCGGTCCGCTCCCAGGTTAAAGGCTCGGCGCGGCAAAGCAGCCGGTCCAGGCCCGCCTTGCGCCACTCGCGGGCCAGCGACCTATCGTTGTCGGTCGGCGCACGCCACACGCTCAGGGCCGGCCCCGCCGTCAGCAGGGACACGCCCTGGTAAATCCACTGGGCCGGCAGGCCGCGCTTCTTGTCAAAAGCGATTTGGAACTCTTCGCCGGTGACTTCAAGTGTTTGCGGGGTTTCGGTCACGGAAAGCGGCGGCATTGCGTCTAAGGGCAGGACACGCGCTGGGGACGAGGGGACAGGCAGGGCAAATTGCGCCCAGGCCACTTCATGGCCTCGCGCGGCCCACTTTGCCGCCCCGGCTAATGTCCAGGTCAGGTTCAAGCAAGCCTCGCCGGAGGCAGGCACGGCGTAAGGAATTGTCACGTCCGCCGCGCCGCCTGCGGGAACAGCGGGCAGCGGCAGCGTTCCTTCTTGAACGATTTCGCCGTCTTGCTGCACGCTCCAAACGGCTTCTAGGTGATCCAGCGCCGCGAAGTCATAACGGTTATGAATGGTGACAATCCCCAACGCCAAGTTGTTCGGCTCGGCCCAGACCGGCGCAAGGACTTTTTTAAGTTCCAGCAGGCCGGGATGGGGGACGCGGTCAGGCGAGGTCAGCCCATCAATGCAGAAGTTGCCGTCATTGGGTATGTCGCCGAAGTCGCCGCCGTAAGCAAACCATTCGGTGCCGTCTTCCGTCTTCCGACGTATGCCGTGGTCCGCCCATTCCCAGACGCAGCCGCCCGCAAGCCGGGGATGCTTCCAAATCGCTTCCCAGTATTCTTTGAGGCTGCCGGGGCCGTTGCCCATCGCGTGGGCGTACTCGCACAGAAAGAACGGCAGCAGGTTGTCCGTTTTCTCCCCTTCGGCGACAATGCCCGGCACGTCCGTATACATGCGGCTGATGAGGTCTACGGCGGCGGGTTCGTCCGGCGCTTCCCCGGCACCTTCGTAGTGGACCGGGCGCGTTGGGTCTAAGGCGCGAATGGCGTCGGTCATAGCCGCGTGGTTTGGCCCGTAGCCGGACTCGTTGCCCAGCGACCATAGGATAACGGATGGGTGGTTTTTGTCGCGCCGGACCATGCGCTCCGCCCGGTCCACAAAAGCGGCCCGCCAGGCGGGATCGTTCGCGGGCCGGATGGTTTCATCGGCCACATAAAAGCCATGCGTCTCTAAATCCGCTTCGTCAACCACATACAGGCCGTATTCGTCGCACAAGTCCAGCCAGTACGGGTCGTTCGGGTAATGCGAAGTTCGCACGGCGTTGATGTTGTGCTGCTTCATCAGCACGATGTCCCGGCGCATATGCTCGCGCGGGGTGACATGGCCGAGGTCCGGGTGCGTGTCGTGGCGGTTGACGCCTTTAAGCTTGACTGGCCTGCCGTTGACCAGAAGCCGCCCGCCGGCAATTTCTACCTGCCGGAAGCCGACTTGAAAGCGCTCAACAGTGAGTGTTTGACCCTCGGCGTCCGCCAGCGTCAGCAGAAGCGTGTACAAATGCGGCTCTTCGGCGGACCAATGGCGCGGCTGCGCGACATGTATCTGCACGGTTCGTGTCCCTGTTCCCGGCACAGCCTGTTCCGCGATCACTGTCTCGCCGTCATAAAGCGCGGCGCTGACGCGGCACCGGCTGTCATCGCCGCGCATCTCCACGCGCAAATCCAGCGTGCCGCCGAGGGAAGTCCGAATTTGCATGTCCCGCACCGAAGCCGCCGAGGAGCGGGCGATCAAGGACACGTCCCGGAAGATGCCGCTGAGGCGCCACTGGTCCTGGTCTTCCAAATAGCTGCCGTCGGACCATTGAAAAACCTGCACGGCCAGAATGTTGGAACCCGCCTGCACAAACGGCGTGATGTCAAACTCAGACGGCAAATGGCTGCCCTGGCTGTAGCCGACCGGCAGCCCATTCAGCCAAACATAAAACGCCGCGTCCACGCCGCCGAACTCCAAAAACACCTGCTTCTCGCTCCACAGCGCCGGCAGGGTAAATGTGCGCCGGTACAGGCCGACGGGGTTTTCGGCTGGAACGTGCGGCGGGTCTACGGGGTAGGGATAATTGATGTTTGTGTACTGGGGCCGGCCATAGCCGTGCATTTGCCAGGAGCTTGGCACCGGCAGGCTGTCCCAATGGGACGCATCAAAGTTTGCGGTAAAGAAGTCCGGCGGGACAAGGGCAGGCGACGGCAGATACTGAAACTGCCAATCCCCGTTCAGCAGCCGAAAAAAAGGGGACGCGCCGCGTTCTCCGCGCAGGGCGCTCGGCGCGTCTGCATAAGGAACAGCAGTCGCATAAGCAAGGAGGCGGCTGCGCTGAAGCAGCGCCGGGTTTTCCCAATCATTCGGCTGCGCTTCATTCGGCTGTGTGTCACCAGGCATAAGAAATTCCTTTATCAGCAATCATCAGTTTTTTCCAAAACGTACCTGGAAAGTGTACCTGAAAGGCCGCTTTCCTGCTATATCACAGCGAGGTGCAGCCGCGCAAATTTCCGGTTGACTTTTTTGTTACACTGTTGTAACCCCCTGTTAATTTTGGAAGCGTTTTGATGCAGTTAATCCGTGCCGTACCTGGTAAACTCACGGCATGAGCTTGGTTGGCAGTTAGCCTTTACCCCGCACACGGCATTCTTCGCTGGCATTCTTCGCTAGACCCTCCTCTCGGCACACCCCGCCGGATACGATGCCAACCGCTCTTCGCTCGGAGTACGAGCAACACCGCCGCCTGAAACCGCGCCGCTGAGGCTGCTTTCGCCTCGCCGCCCTGCTTCATGCACTCTGCATTCCGTGGCTGCTTACGCCGCCACACGCCCCAGCTTATTTTCATCTTTTGTCTTCTTAGAAAGGCAGGTCTTCTCATGCTTCCACAACCACGCCGGTTTTTGCGGCCATGCTTGCTCGCCGGCTCTTTCGCGGTGACGGGCGCACTCGCCGCTTTTTCCGCCGGGGCGGCCCACGCTCAGACTCAAGTTTCTGTCGTGCCTACTGTCTCACTCAGCAAGGGGCTGTACACTTACAGCTACACCGTCACTAACTTCACGAATGCCGACTTGCTGGTCGTCAATCTGGACGGCTTGCCGCTGGTTCCCGGCGCATTGTCGAACTTTTCGGCTCCTGCCGGTTTTCAAATCGGCGCGGTTCCCTATGATTCGACTGTCGGGGTTGAGTCGTTTCTCGCCGACTCCAGCGACTTCACGCCAGGCGTCCCAGTGTCCGGCTTTTCGTTCAGCAGTCCCTTTGCGCCCGCGCTGACCACGTTTGACACGATAGACGCCAGCTTCAACACAACTACCGGAACGGCGCTTGGACCGGAAATCGCTCCCGCTGCCGTGCCGGAAGCCAGCACCCTGGTTTCCGCCGGCGCGGGCCTGCTGGCGCTGACCTTCCTTGCCGTGCGGCGTCGCCGCAGCGCCGCTTCCGCTCATATTCTTAATGATCTGCATTCTTAATGATCTGCATTTTTAATGATTAGGAGACCATCCATGTTCAAACCTCTTTTGTGCGCCGCCGCGCTTGGCGTCCTCGGCGCACTTGGCCTGAGCGGCGGCCCGGCCCACGCTTCCAGCCACAGCGACGCCCCTTTGATCAAGCTTGACCCGCAGGCGAACCTGACCGACGTATATGCGTTCCGGCGAACCCTCTCGAACGGCACCCAGGCGCTGGTCGTTGAAGTCAGTGTTCGGCCCTTCTCCGAACCCGGCGACGGCGTCACTTACGACTCGTTCTCAGACGATGCGCTTTACTCAATCCACATTGCCAACCCCATTACCGGGGCGCAGGTGCAGCGCTATGACTTCAAGTTCTCCCCGGTCAGCAGCCAGAACGGCTCTTACAAGAACCTGGACACGATCCTGCGCTACGGACGCGGCGCGAACATCAATGGCGCTGCTGACGCCGGCCCGATCAACGATGTCGGCGACCCGCACCAGAACTTTGTCCAGACTTATACCGTCACCAAAACTGTCACCACAGCCAGCGGCCAGAACACGTCCACCCAGCTTAACCCGGCCAGCATGACGCTGATGGTCCCGCCGTATAATACCGGCCTGCGAACGACTCCAAAGTACAACGACCCGAATACCGGCCGTGCCGTCAGCGGCGCGTCCACACGCGCTGGGCTGGACACATACACCCGCGAAACGACCTATGACCTGCCGGCGATCCCAAATGTCGCCGGGCAAACGACGGTCTTCGCCGGATCGCGTGAAGACGGTTTCTATTCTGATATTCCCGGCATCGCCGACCTGCTGGACCCGCGCATCCTGAGCAACACGCAGGGCAAAGGTCTGGGCCAGGACGGCACCGGCGTGGATGGTTTCAAGGGTTTCAACGTGCTGCACTACGCGATTGAGATTCCTTTGAGCGATCTGCCTGCCTTCGCTTACCAGGGCGCGTTCACCAGCGGCGGAACAAACTCCGGCGTCGGCGTTTACGCTTCCGTGTCCCGGCCGCGCATCACGCTTCGCTCCACAACAAGCGACAATGCAAACTCCGGCCCCTACATTCAGGTCAACCGCGAAGCCAACCCGCTCTTCAACGAAGCGCTGGTCGCCATTCGGGACAAAGACAACTACAACCGCGATCTGCCGACAAGTGACCCGGCCAAGTACAAGACCTACGCGCTGAACTCAGAGCTGGCGGCCCTCATCAACAAAGTCTACGGCGAGTCGTTCGCCACGACTGGCCGCACGGATTTGGCCGCCGTCTTCATTCCGGACGTCATCCGCATCGACACCACGACCGGCCCGGTGATCGCTTCAGGCGAGGCCGGCTTCAACCGCCTGAGCTTCATCGGCGGCGACACGCTCAAAACCGCAAACGGGGCAACGGTTCCCGGCGGCTGGCCGAACGGACGGCGCCTCGGCGATGATGTGGTAGACATCGCGCTCACGGCAATCGCCAGCGGGCCGAGCTACTCGTCGATCACCCTGCTGGGAGACAACGTCGACCATAACGACCAGGTTTACAACATGACCTTCCCGTATGCCGGTACGCCGAACGCCGGCACGCGCAACAGCAAGGACTCCGGCCCGAACGTCGGCGGGTAAGACTACGCCGGCGGATAAAAGCACACGGGGCTGAACCCCCATGCTTCAAAAGTGCAAGCTCCCGCCTTCGCGGGCGAAGATTTTCGGATCAATCACCAGATCAATCATATGCCCGCAAAGCCAGATGCCCGCAAAGGCGGGGAATTGCACTGTTCAAGTCCTGCTGTCCAGGGCAGGCGTCAGAAACCACCCATGAAGAACGCACTCACACCTAAATTATTGTTTCTTTGTCTTATCGTAGCTGCCGCCGGCTGTGCTTCCCATCAAGCCGCGCAGAATGCTCCGGCACAAAACAGCCCCGCGCCGGTCCTGCCGACTGCCGACGCGACCCTCGCTGCTATTCCGGCGGTGCCGATCCACACTGCCGCCGACCACGGCATTGCCAATTGGACCCGCCTGGTCCGCCAAAATCCAAGCGACGACAAAGCCTGGGTCCGGCTCGGCGATACACTGATGCAAAAACCCCGCGAGACCGCCGACCCACGCTATTACGGCGTCGCCGAGCAGGTCTACCGGCAGGCGCTGGCCCGGAACCCCCGCAGCGCCGACGCCATGACCGGGCTGGCCTGGGTGAACAGCGACCGCAACCAGTTTGACCAAAGCACGGTCTGGGCGAACAAGGCCGTCGCGGTGAACCCGCAGGACAGCGCCGCTTATGGCCTGCTCGGTGATGCCGACGCGGCCACCGGCCACTACGACGACGCTTACACGCATTACCAGAAGATGCTGGACATCCGGCCCGATGTTGCATCTTACAGCCGGGGCGCACGCCTGCTTTATTTGGACGGCGACTCCCGCAAAGCCATGTGGCTGATGATTAAAGCGATCAAGACCGGCAGCCCTTACGCCGAAAACACGGCCTGGTGCCGCACGGAGCTTGCCGGAATGCTTTTTGACCAGGGCGCTCTTCTGCCCGCCGAGCAGACGCTGGGCGACGCGCTCAAAACCGCGCCGCATGACGCCGACGCGCTGGCGGCGATGGGCCAGTTTAAAGCCGCCCGCAATAATTACCCCGCCGCGATTGCCTTTTATAAAAAGTCGGCTGAGATCGCCCCGGATTTCGCGTCCCTCACGGCGCTGGGAGACTTGTACCAGTTGTCCGGCGACAAGGCCAATGCCGAAGCGCAGTACGCGCAGGTGGAAGCGCTGCACACACGCAATGCCGGCGCGGGCGTGGACGACCACATGCAGATGGCCCAGTTCTACGCCGACCATGACCGGAACCTGCCCGAAGCCTTGCAGCTCGCCCAGCAGAACAAGGACAGCGCAAACGTCAGCGACGCCGACACGCTCGCCTGGTGCTATTACAAGAACGGCCAGGAAGAGCCGGCCAAAGCCGCCATTCAAACGGCGCTTGCCCGGCATACGCCTGAAGCCGGAATGCTGTTCCACGCCGGCATGATTTACGCCAAAGCCGGCGACAGGGTCACGGCGGGCAAGTGCCTGGCCCACGCTTTAAGCGTTAATCCCTACTTTAATCCGCGTGATGCGAAGATCGCCGCCGGCACGCTGAAGCAGCTTGGGTCACGGCCCCCCAATACGGTCGCGCAGGTGCCGGCCCCGTGAGACGCTCCCTTTTCATTGCTCTGCTCGTTTTTTGCCTGGCAGCGGGTGTTTGGGCGCTGCGCCGTCCTGCCCGGCTGCCCCACGCGGCGACCGCGCCTGCCGCGCCGCTCGTTCAGGCCGCAGCGCCTCCGGCAGACACGCCTGCGCGGGACGACGGCGCGGCGAAGCTGGACCAGGTCGTTGTCAAATACACGAACGCTGCCGCGCGGAACCCCCAAAAACCCAGCCTCTGGACCGATCTCGGCAATGCCCTCATGCAGAAGGCCCGCGAAACGGCGGACCTGAGCTACTACGGCCATGCGGAGACCGTCTACCGCAAAGCGCTGGCGCTGGACCCAAAAAGCGTTCCGGCCCTGACCGGCATGGCCTGGGTCACTTCGGACCGCCATGAATTTGAACAAAGCAAAGCCTGGGCGGGCAAAGCGCTGGCGCTGGACCCCGGCAGCAATGACGCTTACGGCCTTCTTGGAGACGCCGACCAGGAGCTAGGGGACTACAGTGCCGCCTACGCGCACTACCAGGCGATGCTGAACCTGCGGCCTGATCTCGCGTCGTACAGCCGAGGCGGGCATCTGCTGTGGCTGACCGGCGACTACCGCAAGGGCGTCTGGCTGATGGTCAAAGCCATTGATGCCGGGGGACCGTATGCCGAGACCACCGGCTGGTGCCGCGCCCAGCTTGGGCTGATGCTCTACAGCGAGGGGCATGAGGCCGCCGCCGAGCAGACGCTGCGGGATGCACTCACGACGACGCCCACCAATTACCGGGTGCTGATGGCGCTGGGCCGCGTGGAAGCGGGCCGCCGCAACTACTCCGGCGCGATTGACTGCTACCAAAAAGCGGTCGCCGTCGTGCCGCAGATTGAAGCGGTCGCCGCGCTCGGCGACTTGTACGCGCTCACGGGCCGCAGCGCCGACGCGCAGGCGCAGTTTCGTCTCGCAGAGCAGATCGACAAAATCCAGAAAGCAAACGGTGTGCGCGGCGGCTGGCAGATGTCTTTGTTCCGGGCCAGCCATGACCGCGACTTGCCCCAAGCGCTCAGGGACGCCCAGGAAGAGTACCGAACCCGCAGGAATGTCTACGCGGCTGACGCGCTGGCTTGGTGTTTGTACAAAAGCGGACAGTACAGCGAGGCGGCGGCCATGAGCCGCGCCGCCCTGCGCGAAAACACGCCGGAGTCCGGCTTCCTGTTCCATGCCGGCTTGATCGCCGTCAAGCAGCACGATTTTCCGGCGGCACGGGTTTGCCTGCGCCGGGCGCTTGCCCTTAATCCAGACTTCAGCCCGATTGATGCGCCCACGGCAGAGGCGACGCTTCAGCAGGTTGATGGACTGTCAGGCAAAAGTGCGTTAGGAAAGAGAACGTGATGCGTTTAGATGGGGTTCAAGACCAGGCGTTGAAACGCACGGCTAATAAGCGCAGACGCTGGGAAGCGCCGCTCTGCGGGGCTAAGACAAGACGCTATTTCGAGCGCCGCGAAGCGGTACTTCTTAGCCGAAGGCTGATTAGCCGTGCCATTTATGGCATGGTCCTTTGCCTTGCCCTCACTTCTTCGGCCTACGCGCACCCCATGGGAAACTTTGCGATCTGCCACTATGCGCGGCTGCAAGCGGACCCAAACGACGTGCGCGTGCGTTATGTGATCGACATGGCGGAGATTCCGGCCCTCACCGAAAAAGAAACGCTGGAGCACGGGCAGGAGGGCGCAGTTACGGCGTCGGAACAGGCCGGCTATTTAGCGGCGCGGGCGGCGCAGCTTGCGTCGGGCGTGACGCTGGCCGTGAACGGTACGCCGGAGGCTTTGGCGCTGACCGGCAGCAGTTTACGCTTGTCGCCCGGCGCGGGGGGGCTGGAAACGCTGAAAGTGACTTTGGACTGGCTGGCGGCGACGCCGTCCGGCACGCGCACCGTGACGTGGGAAGACCGCAACTACCCTTCGCGGACCGGCTGGAAGGAAATCGTGGCTGTTGGGGGCGCTGGGACTGTGCTTCAAGATGCTTCCGTGTCCGGCATTGACCGCAGCCGGGGACTGAGCATTTACCCACGCGATATTATTCCGCCCCAGGACACGACCGCGCACTTCACGGCGGTTCCGGGAACGGCGGCAGCGGCATCGCCGTTTCCCGAAGAGGCAGCGACGCCGACGCGCGATGCGACGCCGCGTGACCTGTTCACGCAGGCCATCGCCCGTCGTGATCTAACGCCCGGCATGGTGCTGGCCGGCCTGCTGATCGCGCTCGTGTTCGGCGCGTTCCACGCGCTTTCGCCGGGGCATGGCAAAACCATGGTGGCCGCGTACCTGGTCGGGTCACGCGGCACGGCCCGGCACGCGGTTTTGCTGGGGCTGATTGTAACGATCACGCACACACTGGGCGTCTTCGCGCTTGGCCTTGTGACGCTGTTCGCGTCGCGGTACATCGTGCCGGAAAAGCTGTACCCGGTCCTCAGCGTCGTGAGCGGCCTCGCCGTTTTCGGAGTCGGCGTCTGGCTGCTCGTTTCCCGCCTGCACGGCCTCCCGACTGGACACGCCCATTCGCACAGCCACGGCCATCCGCACGACCATAGGGATGCCCCTGACGAGATACACCTGCACACGCATGAAGACGGGCATACGCACTCTCACGGCGACGGCCACACGCATTCCCACGGGTTTGGGAGCCACAGCCATGCCGTGCCGGAAGGGCCAATCACGCTGCGCTCCCTGCTGGCGCTGGGGGTTTCGGGGGGGATTGTTCCTTGCCCTTCCGCGCTGGTCGTGCTGCTGGCGGCGGTTGCCCTGCACCGGATTGTCTATGGCATGGTCTTGATTACGGCCTTCAGCATCGGCCTGGCGTCCGTGCTGATTGTGATCGGCCTCTTAGTTGTGTCTACGCGGCACTGGTTTGAGCGCTTCCCTGCCGGCGAGGGCGTGCTGCGCCGCCTGCCGGTAGTCAGCGCCGCCGCGATTACCCTCATCGGCGTCATGCTCGTCATCCGCGCCGTGACGCAGGGCGTTTAACGCAGAGGGCCGCTAAAGTCAAGGGGTGTGCCGGTCGGTGCGGATGGGCGGCGGCCAGACACCGGCCTGGTCTTCGGCAGCCTGGCGCAGAGCGGCCTGCTGCTCGGCAATGCGTCTTGTTCCCTCGGCATGGTGGCGGAAGAGCAGCCGGATCAAAGAAATCGGACCGCACAAAACAAGCAGCGTCGCGAGGGCATCTGCGCCGTTGTCCAGAAAGTCATGGCGCAGGCCGGGGCCGTTCAGGGCGACGACCCGGTCCAGCAGGCTCCAGGCGACATGAACGCCAAGCGCGGCGGCAGCCCAAAGGAATGGTTTGCGAGGGGCGAGGAACGTGACGGCGAGGGGCAGCAGGTACGCGCCGAGGGGAAAGGCGAGGGCCGACAACGCGCTGTGCGGGCCGTAAGCGTAAGGACGGTGCCGGAGCGCGGGGGCCAGCGCCTCCCAGTCAAACAGCAGGCCGAAGACGCTGCCGACGAACCATTTCATAAAGCGCGACCACTGCGCCCGCCTCGCGATGCTGCTGTCTTCCATGCCGTCTTAGCCCCCGTTCAGCTTTTGGCTGTTCAGCTTTTGGATCATCTCAGCTTGCGCTGTCAATGCCGCAGGCGGCCCGGCAAGAGAGCCGTCGAGTTCCGCGCGGGCATCGGTGACTGCCATCGACTCCGCTGCGACCCCGCGCACGGCATCGGCCAGCGAGGCCAGGCTGCCGACATCGCCGGAGCCGGTGTCAAAGCCCGCAAGGCCCAGGCGCAGGGACTCGATTTGGGCCAGCATTTCCTCGCGCAGCGCGGCAGCCCGGCGCATCAACGTCTGGGACCGCTGGACCGCCAGCGCCGAGCGATGCAGGGCTTCGGCTTTGCGCTCGTAAGACGCCGCAACAACGGCGTCCTGCTCTGTCTGCGCTTCCGCCTGGGCCTGCGCCGCCTCAGCAAACAGGGCACCGGCCTCAGCCCGCGGCATGGTTCCGGGCGGGAGCCGGTCAATCGCCTCGCCGATGGCCTGCAAGGCGGCGCGAACCCGCATGGCGGTTTCCGGCAGCACCGGCTGCCGCACGGCGCTTATCACCAGGCGCAGGTAAGCCCGCTCCAGCTCGTCGGGCATCAGCGCTTCCAGCGCCTCGGCCTCCGCTTCCGAGACCGGCGGACAGCAGACGCGCCGCAGATAGCTTCCCGGCACCCAGAAGCCGATCCCGCTCATCACCGCCCCCGGCAGCAGCATCACCAGCCCGCCGACATGCTCTCCCGTGGCGAGCATCAGAATGCCCGGCATCCAAAAGCCGACCGCGCCGCCGTTCATGCCCCAGAACATGCCGCTGCTGGGGCCGCGCAGGGCGTCCATCCCGGCAGCGGCAACTTCGGGCGAGCTGCCCGCGCTTCGCTCCCAGAGTCGTCGAAGCCAGCTTGTCCGGCGCGGCGGCATCCTCGGTCCGGGGGCAGGAACACTCACGAAGCTTTGTTCCGGGCCGGCGCCGGTTTTTGCGGCCCAGCCGCTGTTCTGGCTGCCGAGGCGGGCCGCTCGCCATTGCAGCAGCGTCATCTGCTGCCGTCGTCCCAGGTCATGCAAGAAGATGTCCATCCGTCTTGTTCCCCGATCCGTCTTGTTCCCCGATCCGTCTTGTTTCCCGACTTTGTCTTTCACTTCTTTCTTTGTATCAAATCGCAGAAAGTATCAAAGGCCAAAAAAATAGTCTGATCGCGAAACCCTCAATTTTCAGGGGCGACCAGACTAAAGCTGCGGAAATCAAGAACTTGGTTGAAGAATAATCAAGAAAAGGGCGAACGATGGGACTTGAACCCACGGCCTCCAGTGCCACAAACTGGCGTTCTAACCAACTGAACTACGCTCGCCAAAATACCATTCGTATTCCACTGCACTAAATCTCCCCGCTCTTCAAGCCTTTCAGCCCATCCCAGGGTGCATTCTGTCCAGATCGCACTTATTATACCCCATCTACAGAGAATGTCAATAACCCAGAACACCGTCTGCGGGCCGTGGGGCGGGGCGGGATGTTTAAGTGACATCGCGAGAAAAAATAGACGGTTTATAATGTTCTTTTTTCGTTGTAGTTTTTCGGTCATCGTCTATCCGCTTCTCATTCGCTCCCATTAGCATAAACCAAAAAAGCTCGCGGTCATCCTCTGAGAATCCCGCGAGTACACCTTGCAAATCGGCCATGTACCGTACAAACTCAGGGTCGCTTTCGGCCTTTGTTGCCCCACGCTCTCGGCGTAACCGTACTGTTTGAAGTTTCCGTTTAGCGAGAAAGTTATCTTCCTCAGTATTCGGCCTGACCTGGCTTGCATGGGCTTGCCTCATTAGGCTTCTAAGCGTTGGCGATAATCCTCCTGGCTGATCCTGCGCCCATTCCACCATATCACGTTCCAGATTCACGTTTCGCGTGACCATGTCCAGACCATTAGGACGACGACCACGGGTGCGTTGCTCGTCAGAATTTTCTGCGTCCTTTAAATTCCCTATTTCAATTTTTTCCATACGAAATTTTACCACAAAGTTAATAAATACATTAAATGTATTTTCAATACATTTAATGTATGCAATAATTGACTTGTACCAACGAGATTTCAATAGTATACCTCGCACGGCAGGAGACGACGTGAAAACTACCCAAATTAACATCACCGTGGGATGCAAAATCGCCTACGGCTACGGCGGCGGCATCCGCTACGAAATTACCGAGATCGTCGACCTCGATCCAGAGGACGACCGCGACCTCGTTTTGAAAGGAAAGCGCATTGACATCACGCGCGATGTCTACGACCACGCGCGTCAAATGCTGGACCGTCTGGATCGAGACGAAATAGCTCGCGCCGAGGCAAAAAAGTAAGCAACGAGAACGAGTAGCTTCCTCGGAAAAGCAGAACATGGACAACGAAGACTACATGGCGAACTACTATCGCTACTTGGACATTATTGCGTCTCAGGTCGAGGAGCCCGACGGTTGGCTGGACCCATGGGCTGATGACCAAGACGACCAAGCGACAAACGACTCGGAATGTGAGAATCTGGAGGCAGAAAAACAACTTCAAATACTATTACCCAGCAGGACCCAGAAACTTGGCAAGGCTTTCGCGACTTGTTTTTCGCACGGATGGACAAACTGGGCCGCCGACTCCCCGATGTGCTGGACGACAATGATAAACCCATTGTCGGGCCCTGGAGGTGGAATAACAAAGAATACAAGCGCATGGACTACCAGGGCGTCAACCTCCAGGTAATCGCCCAGCACCTATCAGGCGCACTCACTGATGACTGGGGCGAGCGTGTCCAGGCGCAGACCTATGCGGTTAATTTTAACGGGACATCAGTCTGGACGACTATTGATCTCGATGTCAAAGGTGAAGCCCATGCGGATGTGCCAGAGCATTTTAATAGCCAGGAACTGGCACTGGACGCCGCGCGGAAGCTGATCGCTGAAATCGAGGCGCTGAGACTGAAGGCGCATCTGGAAATTACTAAGTCTGCGGGCTACCGAGTCTGGATTTTCCATGAGCGCTGTCCTTGGACCTATGCTAAAGACCTTGGACGCCTCTTGCTCACCCGTGCGAGCCTCCACGTTAAGATTGAAGTGTTTCCATCGACGGCACCTTCAGGCCGAGACGGGTTCGGAACGGCAGTGTTGCTTCCCTGCTGGGGCGGCAACAAAGCACGCGGGCGTCAGGTGATGATCGATTCTGAAACTCAGGCGGCGCGGGATGTTATGGAGTTCGTCTCGGATGCCATAAAATATAGGACGACTACAGAACGCCTCACGGAAATAATCACGGCGGCGACGCAGATAGGGGAAATTAAAGAAACGCCCGCACGGCGTGAGCGGAGCGAGCGCACTGGCGACGAAGATAACTCGTTCGCCGATGAGAAAATCGCCGCGCATTGCTGGCAGGCGCAGCTCAATGGCTGTGAGGCACTGCGCGAAGTAGCACGGCGTTGCGAAGCTGGAAGCGAGCTATCTCGCGCGGAATGGATGCGTCTCGCGACGCATCTGAAGCAGTACGCGGACTGGGGACTGGCCGAGTTTCATCGACTTTCGTCATTCGACAGCAGATATATGGAATACGAGACCGATATGATGTTCGAATCGTTGCAGTATGGACCGACACGCTGCGACAAGATGGAATGCGGGCGCGATCCCCAAGTTGACTGCGAGATGGCGGACGGCAAGGTGAGCGCGTCTTGGTTTGCGTATCAGTATCTCAAGTTGTTGCCGATGTCTTCGCCTGCGGCAAAGCGGGCCAAGCAGCTCAGGCAGTCCGCGCCGTCGGATAGCACGCAAAAATCGATAACGGAAGAAAGCGACGGCGGCCAGTGGTCGCCAGAACAATGCTTGCCCGACCCTGAGAGCTTTTGGCGCATTGGATCAGGGGCGATTTGGCTTCACAAAGAAAACAAGAAAGGCGAAACTGAGACTGTTCGTGTCATCGGCCAAGTAGTTCAGATCGTTGCGAGAGCAAGGGATGTGGATGACGGTTCGGAACACATCACGCTACGCTGGATCGAGAAAAACGCTTGGAAAGAGGCGACTGTCACGCGGCGTATGATTAGTGACACCCACGCGATCTTGGCGCTGGCAGACTTTGGCCTGGGCGTCAACAGCATCAACGCGCGAGACCTTGTGGCTTACCTCGCGCACCTCCTAGACTTTCACCAGGGCGCGATTTCAGTGGAGGCCGTTGTGTCCTGCTGCGGGCACAAAACCATTGACAAAAAGAACGTCTTTGTCATGGGTGGTACGGTTCTGGGTGCTGAGGAAGTGCAAGTGACGATAGCTCCTGCGGCGGACCCGAACGGTTACTTGAGGTCACTCGGGCCAGATACGAACAGGGATGAATTAGAAAGTCTGAAGCGCTGGACCGCGCTCGCGGATCGACTCGGAAATTATTCCATCGCGGCGTTCGCCATCGGCGCGGGTCTGCTGCCGTGCCTGCTGGCTGACTTACGGCTCGTTCAAAACCCTGTCATTGACTTCGGCGGACGGTCCTCGTCGGGAAAATCGACGCTTCTGAGGCTGATTGCCAGTATGTGGGGGCTGGCACCAGAGATGATGGGCGGCCAAGTAAGAAGCTGGTCCTCGACGCCTGTTTTTGTCGAAAAGATCGCCGCACTTTGTAACGACTTGCCGATTTTTTTGGATGAGAGTCACAACGCAAAGCCTGAGACGGTTCAGAGCATTGTCTATCAGTACGCGAACGGCACGGGAAAAGGGCGCGGCACACGTGAGGGAAGCGTACAGCGCGTGGCACGGTATCGAGGGGTACTTTTTTCGGCGGGAGAAGTGAAGCTGGCCGATTTGAGCGCACATGATGGCGTTCAAGGGAGAGTTCTCGGTTTTTGGGGTTCCCCTTTCGGTACAGGCCAGGCAGACCTGGTCGCGGAGATCAACGACGTAGCGGCAACCTGCTACGGCGTGGTCGGCCCTGGAATGTGTAGCCGTTATCTTCAGCACCGTGCAATTCTAGCACCACAGGTGCAGTCATGGCAGGAAGCCGCATATCAACGCCTTAGAAGGCAAGTATGCGACGGCTTGGGCGAGCGTTTGGCCGCCGTGGAAGCCGCATGCCATCTCGTCTCAAAGAATATGGGATTGTCCTGGGACGTGACAAAGATCGTCGAGGAAGCGTTCGCGCTTCTGACCGACGGGCGCAAATCCGACAGTGCCCAGTCTAGTTTGGAACTGGTCGGAGCTTGGGCTGCGGGGCGCATAAAATCCTTCGTCGAAGAAACGCCACACCCCGTGCTTGACCCAAACGAAGTGCTCGGCAGGTATGTGCGCGACCCCGACGGTAGTAGGAGGCTGGCGATGCTGCCCGAAGCCGTCAAGCGCGTACTGGAACAGCACAAGTATCCTTACGCCGCAACGGTCGCACATTGGAAAGATCGCGGCTGGCTGGAAACCGATTCTGAGAAAGGGCAGTCCAGGTCTACGAAGAAGATGCGGCTTCAGGGTCGCTCGGTTGGTTTGCTATCACTCAGTCCTGAAGGGATGCGCATCGCCATGGGACTGGACTTGGGAGATGACCTCGGCCTGGAGACAGGGGAGAGCTCATTTGGAACGCAAGCGGCTTATCGCTAACAAACATTTTTCTTGCTGTTCCCTCTTGACCTTTTAAGGGAACATCAAGGGAAAGCGAAGGGGAACACGATTTTGGAAGCGCCCTTATCTAAAAGGGCTCGAAAAAACGCTGCTGTTCCCTTGTTCCCTGTGTTCCCTTGAAGAATTACCACTTACAAATGAATTTGTCCGTAGGAGTTTCGCGCCTAACGAGATGTGTTTTCAAGAGAACACAGGGAATAAGGGAACAAAGGTTAATAATAGAGTGATTTACAATACAACACATTCTAGGACTTCGCATTTTTCAACCTCAAAAAATGTTCCCTTTCGCGTTCCCTTGCTGTTCCCTTTTGATTTTCCACCTGTCACGGCGGCTGCCCCCTGCGGTGGGCGGCGGAGCGCCGACGGCACGCACATCGTCAGGCCGCGATTAACCCGTGAAATTCTCGATTTACGGGCTTTCCGCGCCGTCTTCGGGTGGACAACACGTCAGCAGCTCGGTAAGGCCCACATTTCGATGTTCTGGCGGTGCTAGGCAGGATTTCGTGCCTTCCGTTGTTACCATAAATCGCAAGGAGATTTGGGAGGAAAAGCGCGAAAAGGCAGCGGGCGGAGTATGATGGGAGCGTAGTCCTCAGAACGAGATTTCCCTGCCCTTCTTGCGGCGTCCTGCCTCAGAAAGGCAGTGTTCAGTCGCTGGGGTGCGGTCAACAAATGGCACCTCGGAAGAGGTGTCTTTTGTGCTTTTATCCACGAAAAGCGCTTCTTTCACACCCTGCCTGAGCGTTTCAATCGCCTCAAGCATTTTCGGCGATATAGCCCCAAAGTGGTCGCCTTCCGATCCTTCTGCCTCAAATATACGCTTCGCCCGCTCAGGGAAATTCGGGACAGTGAAGTTTAGCATGATTGTTTTCCTTCGATTCGAACATGCCGCTGCGAATTTTTGGCGAATACTTGGCGATTACTTGGCGATTAGCTCAAAACCAACTCACCAAAAATAGTGCGTGCCTTCCATAGTTCCCGCCCTGAACTCGGCTGCCCCGCGTAGCGCCAGTTCGGTCGGTTCGCGTTCCTCTGTCATGATTTTGGTGAACAGTTCGTAGTCGCGGTCAGAGAGGGTGATTTCCTCGCTCGGAGTCAGTCCCGCCAGCGCAACTGATGCGCGTTCACGCGGAGTAATGTACCCTGATGGCTCTGGTGTCTTGTCGAATGACAACAGCCATTCGTCTGTGATTTCTAAATTCATCGTCCTCAATATCCCATTTTGAGTTCTTGCGCCTGGGCGGTGAGCTCGGCCAGCGCTTCTTCAGATTCTGCATCCTGCTCCCGCCGCGCTGCCGCCTTTTCCCGCGCCGCTCGCCACACCGCTGCTTCTGCTAACCCGAAAATCTCATCTTCTAGTGCGACTTCTGCCTGGGCAGGCGGTTCGATAGGATGATTTTTTGATTCGTAAGCCCGCACCAATGTCACCAGCGCTTCCAAACGATCTGACGCTTCGCTGCCCATCGGTGCACCCAATAGGCTCTCGATCTCTTCAAGCACCAGATCGTAATCATGCTCAGTTTCTATCGGTCTGATATTCATAAGTTCGGCCCCTCCTCGTCTTGCGGCTCCGCTTCGGCAAGCCGCCGATGACGCGGCCCGCGTAGCTTCAGCCCGCCTTTCGGAAACGGCGGCAGAGGCGCAAATTTTCCCTGCGCCCTCAGTTCAGAGACGTGTTTCTATACGGCGTCGAAGGCAGGCTCATCCCGCTCACGGTCGTAGCGTGGGGCCTGTGCGCCAATGGAGCCACGCGGTCTGATAGTCATCTTGAGGTCGCTGATCGGAATTTCCGTGATGCGGTAGCGCGGCTCGTCCATCTTAGTCGTCTCCATTTCCGCACTCGGGGCCGCTGGAAACATTTCCTGACCAGACTCCTCAGCCATTTTCAGCGGTTTCCATGTGATCAACCTCATGCCGTTGATTAAAATCCTGAGCAGCCCGCATCAGCGCCTCGTTGGAATCGTCGTCAGCTTCCAGCGAGCGGATGAATTCGTCGCGGTCCCCATGAGCCAGGCGCTGCATTGCAACGTCGTATTGCTCAAAAGTCGCCTCTTTTGCCTCCTCAAAGCTCTGGCCCCGCTTTTCGGCCTGGTATTCGGCCATCGCTTCGGCGGTCGGAGGCGAAATCGGATAGTGCAGGGCTTCATAGGCTTCAACCTGTGTTACCAGCGCATCCAGGCGGGCAAATTCAGACGTGCCTTGCGCGGAACCGAGTAGGCTCTCGATCTCGGCGAGAGCGGACTTGTAATCGGCTTCATTTTCGATTTTCTTGATGTTCATACTGAGTCCTGATTCGCAACTTCAATCGCCTTTTCGATCTGTTCCACATCTTCGTCTATCAGTTCAGCGAACTTTTTCCGCTTGGCTTTCGAGAGTCTGCCGCCGTTTTGGAGGCAGACACGAGCGAGCACTTTTGCCCGTCGGTCAGTCATATCCACAACGCTTTTCACAGCGGCAACCACGTCGTCAACTCTCTCGCGTTCTTCGTCCGCCTCGGTTTTTTCCGCGTGGCAACGCTCAATATGCTCAGCAATTTCCGCGCGCGGCGGCAGTGGCAGCTCCAAGTCAATCCAACCCAACTCAGGCAAACAGATAAAATAGGTGCCCTCGGGCGACTGGAACTCGCGCCGAACATGGTGATGACCGTAAATCCAGAGGGCGGGTTGATGCAGCTCATAAGCGGCTTGAAGGGCCTGCCGAGTGCGCGATTTCTTGTGGATACCGAACGCCGCGCGGATGAAGTTCTGCGGGCCGTCATGAGACAGCACGATGCGCGGCTTCACCTGCTCGTACAGTTCCAAAGCCCGCTCGAACTCGGCTACGGATAGCTCTTCGTCGTGCCACCAGCTCACGCCTTCTCGCCGCAAATGCTTGTCGATGGAGTCTGCACCAGAAAACCAGAACAACTCTTTTTCGGCGTCATAGCCCCAATCGCCGAGATAATTCTTGTGAGCGCGGCACACCTGCGGCGAGTCATGGTTGCCGCGAAACCACCCGTGTCCTGGGCTCATCGGCGGCAGGGAGACGCCCTTGAACCCCAGGCCCATATCGCCGATCTGGATACTCTCGTCCGCTCCTGCCGTGAGCGCCAGATATTCCCGAATGCGCCCGTGTACGTCGCCGATAATTCTCAGCGTCATGGCAAAACCTTTCGTGTAAGCGGGCAAGGAAATTCTTCGGCTTCCCGCGCCGTCAGAAACTTGGCCGACATCGTCGCGTAGCCTATTGTGAGTGTGATGAGTGTGAATTGGTAGTTATCATTCGGCGCTGAACTCTACAGTCAACAGGCTCTCCAACTCTTCCGTTAAACCGTCCAGATCGCCATCAGCAGGTGCCTCGACAACGCCTCCGAGCGCGGTGAAGGCGGCGATCATTTGCTTGATTTCAAACTCCTTAGTCATACCGCGCAGCATTCGGGACATCTCAGTTTCGCTGAGTCCCAAGAATTCGGCGGCCTGCGCTTGAGTCAGAGAGAGTTTCTTAATGCGCCGCTCGATTAGGATCGAGAGCGTGGATTTTACTAGGCGTTTTTCGGGGTCGGCCATGCCCAAATCCGCAAAAATGTTGTGTCTCATATTTTTAAGGCACCAGCTCGGGGTTTTCCAAAGCATCCAGGTCCACAGGTTCGTCCTGTAGGGTGCAGCATTCGTCCCTAAAACGACAATATGTACAGGCTTCTCCTTGAATCGCAGGGTATTGTGTTGATCTGAAGACCCGCAAGGCTTTCCGTAGCAGAATCGCGGACTGACCCTGGACATCTTCCCAATCGACGATCTCCCTAACGACTCTCAAGTCGGCGTCCAAGAAATCATACTCGATTGCCCAGGAACTCAGGTGAAGGCTAGTATACATTTTCCGAAAAATCCACAACATTAAGAAAGCTTCTTGGAGGGAGATTTTTTGCTTGGTAGTTTTCGATTCGCGAATGACTCCCCGATGCGGCTCCGACGCTCGAACTAAAGTGCGGCCCAGCTTGCCGCTTGCCAAAAACAGTCCTTCACCCGTGCGCCTGTTTTTGACTTCGAATTGACCTTGTCTCTCCAGATCAAGAGTGCCTTCGATTGCTTCTTCGTCGTCCGCCTCAGCAAAAGCACGCGAACTCTGAATCACCTTATCGACCGCCGCCTGACGGTTGGTCTCTGGAGGGTATGCGGTGCCGTACACAGCTCCCTTGGCTAAAGCTTCTAACCGTGTCAAATCCAGTTCATAGCCGCGCCGAGCCTCGTAAATGGCCTTGTTGACTTTGTGAATAGCCTGCCCATTAGCGACCGCAAAAATCGGCCCACGGCTGTCGTCCCAATTGCGTTGAATGCGGGAGTCAAAATACTTGCGGGGGCAATCGAGATCATTGATTGACGAAACGGTCAGGCGATGAAGAGGCGTCTTGACGATCTCACTCGGGTTAAGGACTGGCAGACTCTGTATAGGCACGGCGACTTCTCTCCTGTCAATATGTTGCACACGCCGATGGCGCTGGCATACTATTGTAGCACAGTTTCACGAAAACGTAGCATTTATTTTCGGCTTTTTGTGGATTTTTTCGATAAATTTGACCTCAGGCTATAAAGCAGTTATTATAATTTTGTGGACGATGTGGAAAAAGATTTATCGGAGCATTACTTCAGTATGCGCCAGGCCGCTGAGCTGCTCAGCGTCGCGGATGCTACAGTGAGAAGAGCTGTCCTCTCGGGTAGCCTGCCGCATGTGGTCTTGTTTGGGCGCAAGCTGATCCGTGTCGCGGACCTAGAGGATTACCAGGCACGCACTCAGCCACAAGGCAAGAAGAAGGTTGGACGGCCACGAAAAAAATCTTAATCGGTTTCGTTTTATAAAAGCAAAAGCGCCCTTGCCACTATTGCGGCAAGGGCGCTTTGTCATGTCTTGGTTCAGCAGCAACTTGACTAAAAAACTACGGCTTTTCCAATTTCAGTGCTGTATAGTTTTGTTCAACTTTTGCGACGACAGACTTCGCGGTCTGCACGGCATCAAGGATAATTTGCTGTGCATATTCTGGCAATCGGTCGTACTCTTCTGCGATTTCGGCTGCGACAGGACTCACCATCTCAGGCTTTTCAGGAAAGCGGCCAATAATCGTGTGCATCCGCGACAGAGGCATATCAATCGCTCTCGAAATACGTTCTAGCAGCTCGTCGGAGGGGACAACATAACCGCGCTTCGGGTGGACGTAGGCATTTTCGATCTGCGACAGAAACTGAGTTGAGATGCCTGTCAGCTCCTTCATCTGCCGCAGAGTTTTAACACCTTGATCAATTCTTCTGCGCCGAATCGCCGCCCCCAGCACCCGAAGCTGTCCGATGTCGCTCATAGCCAGATTATGAGACACGAGCGCAAAGAAATCGTCGGAGG
>CAXUBO010000047.1:0-22069 GCA_964249345.1 uncultured Armatimonadales bacterium
GTCAAAGGCGCTAAGACTTGGTCAAGATAGGTTTCCACCCGGCACGGGGCGGAGTTTTGGGGATTGGGTTCCATGTACGGGGTCTCCTTCAGTGGTGGGATCAGGCGACAGGACGCGCCCGACGGCTTGAACGAACTGCTGCCAGCCGTCGCTCCATTCGGTTAGCTTCTTTTTGCCGCTTGAGGTCAGCGTATAAACTTTGCGCTCCCGTCCGCCCGGCGGCGTTTCCCAGGCGCTTTGGATGAGGCCGTCGCGCTCTAAGCTGTGCAGGGCCGGGTAGAGCGTGCCTTCGCGGAGCTGCAAAGCGTTCTCCGTGCGCTGCTCGATGGTCCGGGCCAGCGCGTAGCCGTGTGCAGGGCTACCTTCTAGGGTCGCCAGAATGAGCAGGGCGAGGCCGCCTTTTAAATAGTCCTGTGCGGGGTTCGCGTTTGTCGGCGTCTTCATAGGCTTATTATACATAGGGAAACTAAGTATGTCAAGAGGGGAACCCGGCGCTGGCCTAGCTGGGTTAATGAAGCACGAAAAGTCCCTGCGGGACTGAATGCTTCGCAGTGCCGGAGGCACTTTCTCTCCGGGGATAGCCCGGCACTTCCAGTGCTGGGTTAGGTTTTGATTGACTTCGCCTGCTCCATTCGTTTATAATCAACCCAAACGGGTAACACTCAAAGAACCAAACGAATTTTATCGGTGCAAACGCGCACCACAGGAGCATCACCTATGGCGGAAGTGGATTTGAAGGAACTCGCGGCGCAGCTTCGCGTGGACAGCATTCGGTGTACGACGGCGGCGGGGTCGGGGCATCCGACTTCGTCCATGTCGGCGGCGGACCTCATGGCCGTGCTGCTGGGCAAGTATCTGCGGCTTGATTATGCCCATTGGAAGTCGCCGAACAATGATCATTTGATTTTCAGCAAAGGCCATGCCTGCCCGCTTTTGTATTCCATGTGGAAGGCGGCGGGGGCGATCAGCGACGAAGAACTTTTGACCCTGCGCCAGTTCGGCTCCCGGCTGGAAGGCCATCCCAACCCGCACGTCACGCCGTTCACGGACGTTGCCACAGGGTCGCTGGGTCAGGGCCTTCCAAATGGGGTCGGCATGGCTTTGGACGGCAAGTATTTAAGCAAGCTGCCCTTCAAGGTCTGGGTCGTGCTGGGCGACAGCGAAGTGGCGGAAGGCTCCATTTGGGAATCTGTGGACAAGGCCAGCCATTACAAGCTGAACAACTTGGTCGCGATCTTAGACATGAACCGTTTGGGCCAGCGCGGCGAAACGGATTTGGGCTGGAACAGCGCGACTTATGCCGCCCGCGCCGCCGCGTTCGGCGCTCATGCCATTGAAATCAACGGCCATGACTTAGAGGCCATTGACAGAGCCTATGCCGAGGCTTTGACAGTCACGGACAAGCCGGTCTGGATTATCGCTAAAACCGAAAAAGGCCACGGCGTTTCGTTCCTTGCGAACAAAGAAGGCTGGCACGGCAAGGCGCTGAACGCCGACCAGGCCAAAGACGCGATTGCGGAGCTTGGCGGGGAGCGGCACATCATTGTAGACGTGCAGAAGCCGGAAGCCATTGCGCCCGCCACTCCCGCCGCGACCGGGCCGCTGAAGCTGCCGACGTATGAGATGGGAACCAAAGAAGCCACACGCAAAGCCTACGGCGACGCGATCACAGCCCTGGGCGGGTTCCGCTCGGACATTGTCGTTTTGGACGGCGAAGTGTCAAATTCGACATTCGCCGACGAGTTCAACCACACATTCCCCGACCGATTTTTTGAGATGTATATTGCCGAGCAGCAGCTTGTGTCTGCCGCCGTGGGGCTTGCCGTGCGCGGCCACCGGACCTTTTCGTCCACGTTTGCGGCGTTCTTCAGCCGGGCGTTTGATCAGATTCGCATGGCCTCCATTTCCAACGCCACGATCAGCCTCAGTGGCTCCCATGCCGGCGTTTCCATCGGCGAAGACGGCCCGTCTCAGATGGCCCTGGAAGATTTGGCGATGATGCGGGCCGTGTTCGGCTCTACCGTGCTGTATCCAAGCGACCCGAACCAAACCGCGCATTTGGTCAATTTGATGGCGGACCTGCCGGGCATTTCCTACATTCGCACAACCCGCGAGAAGACGCCGATCCTATACGGCGAGGGCGAGACCTACGAAGTCGGCGGCTCCAAGCTTGTCCATCATTCAGACAGCGACCAAGTCGCCGTCATCGCCGCAGGCATCACGCTCCACGAGGCCAACAAAGCCTACGAGACCCTAAAATCCCAGGGCATCACCATCCGCCTCATTGATGCCTACTCGGTCAAGCCGATTGACAAAGAAACCCTGCACCGGGCCGCCCAGGACACCGGCGGCAAGCTGGTCGTTGTGGAAGACCACTGGTTTGAAGGCGGCATTGGCGACGCCGTGCTGGACGCCTTTGTCGGCGTCGGCGACCATGCGCCGACGGTGGTCAAGCTGGCTGTGGAGCATATGCCCGGCTCCGGCAAGCCCGCCGAGCTACTCCATGCCGCCAAAATTGATGCCGACGCCATTGTTGAGGCCGTCAAATCCCTGCTGTAAGACTGAGATAGAAAAGGCCGCTTCTGCTTAGGCAGAAGCGGCCTTTCTGTGTTGCTCGCGGTTTCATTTCGCCGCGCCGGTCTTTTTGCCCGCTGTTGCCGTGCCTTCGTCCACTTGCAGACTGCGCTGGTACTCATGGGCTTCCCAGCCGAAGCCCTGCCCGCCGAGGGGGTGCGTCCCGTCATTGTCGCGCACGACAAACCCAATTTCATGCATCGGCGGCTTGTTGTCCATGCGCTGCGTTTGCCGGATTTGCAGGCGCAGGTTCGGGTTGTTGACACGCAGGGCATCAATGTTAAGCTGGGCATTGACCAGGTTTTCCGGCGCTTGCCAGTCGTCGCCTTTGGCAGACAGGACGCGGGGCCGGTATTCCGGGTTTTTGTCATAAAACGCCAAAAGGTCATGCCACGGCGCGGCGCTTGCCATGACTGGGAACCACTCGCCCAGCGCCTGCATCTGAGCATCGTTAAGCACATCAGCGGCGTGAGCCATGTCGCCGAGCGTCAGGAACCCGTCGCCGGCTGCCTCGGCATCCCGCAGCCGCTTGACTTCCGCCCACGGCAGGCGTGAGGTCTCGCTTTGTCCCAAAAACCAGTTTTGGCAGGTCAAAAGCAGGACGCCGCTTCGCCATTTTGATGCCAGCATGATTCCCTGCTGCTTGGCTTGCGCCGCCAAAAATGCTTTTATTGTTTTTTCTGCCGGCAGTTGGGACAAAAGAACAGGGACCGTGCCGTTCTCCAGAGTCTGCGGGATGCGGGCCAAAAGCGGCACTTGGGCGGCGTCAGCGAAGCGCAGCAGGTAATCGGCCATTGGGTACGCCGGGTTTCTGCCAGCGGGCGGCATTTCCGTGAAGGCTTTTAAAGTGCGGCTCGACACGGGATCGTCTGCGGCGTCGCCTGGTTGCATCCACTGAGCGTTCATTTTTTTTTGCCAGTCGTCCTGCATGTACGACCCGCCGAAGCTGCCTCCGCCAATCCATCCGGTGTCAATCGTGAGACTCGGCGCGATGAAGCTTGGATCGCTGGAACTGAAAATCGAGAGGCGGTCGGCGGGTTTTCCCAAAGCCGACGCCGGGTACCCCTGTTTCGCGGCGGCGTCAATCTCCCAGTTTCGCGCATCGGCCACTTCCTGCTGCGCCTGCGGGGGCAGCTCTGAAATCGGCACAACCAGCGGTTGATGGCTTTGAAGAATGTTTTGCAGTGTTTCCGGCGGCAGGCTGGCAAGGATTTCTATGCCCGGTCTGACCGTTCCATCTTCAAGAAAGCCGGCAACGGCAGGACTATTTTTCGCGGCTTCTTTAAGCTGATCCGGCGTCATGTCCAGGGCGTCGAATAGCTCTTGCGCCTGCGCCTCAAAGTCTGCCTGCACCTGCTCCTGCAAATGCTCGGCTAGATACCGCGCATAATCCGGGCGCGTGAGTGTATAGGTGTATTGGCCTGGCTGTCCTATGATGGGCCGACGCCGCCAATTCCATTCGGCGTGCTGGTAGCTGAACAAGGACCAGACCGCGTTCATCGCGTCGGCTAAAGGAACATCATGCAGAGAAACCGTGACTGGATCACTGCCGGCGGCGGACAAGTCATCAGCGGTCAGCGTGACGCCGGACTGCTTGGAAAGCCGCTCCAAAAGCTCGCCGATGAGAATGCGGGGCGAGCGAATAGTAATCCGGGTTTGCAGGCGCGGGTCCGACTGGCGCATGGACGCCGTGACTTCATCGGCGCGGCTTGCGGGAGCAACAATAGAGATGAGAAAAAGCGCAAAGACGGTGCAAAGCAATTTCTTCAGCATAACGCTTCTCCTGTTAGGAGCCTGCCTGCTGGCGTTGATCAGCAGGCAGGCGGAAGCAAGCCACCTCTTAGCACGCGATTACGGACTAGCAATCACGAAGGTGTTTTCCACAGATGCGGAATGAAGGGTTCCGCTGGGATCAGTAATGGCAGACCCCTCAACAAACGCATAAAACCCTTGAAGCCCTCCATCCCGTGGGTCGAAAGCCACGGTTTGAGAGACATTGCCGCTAGCACTGCCGTTTACATAGCGCGTAAAGGTGCCGTCCGGTTTGATCATCTCCAGCGTGGGGCCACCCGTGTCGTTGGCGATATAAGGATCGTTGGGGGTTGTGGCAGCGTCGTATGCCTGATCCTGCATTGACCAGCTAATCTTGACGAACGACAAAGGCGTGGCCCCAGTGACCGTAACGCCTTGACCTGTGACTGTGCATGGGACTTCAGCAAGCTGCCCGATAGGGGCGTGCTGTGTGCTCCCGTTGAGAGGAGAAGTGATGTTGATGACAGTGGGAGAGTACACCGGAGCGGCTTGAGCATGAGCGGATTGTCCAAGCCCAAAGAAGCCTGCCGGGAGCAGAAGGGTCGTGCCGAGAAGAAGACGGTTCATGGCGAAAAATTCCTTTCAAGGGAGCGATGGCTAACACAAGATCAGCCAGAAGAAGAGGAAAGCCAAAATCCGAGACTGTAGCAGAAAAGAGGGAACTGTTCCAAAGCCTCCTTTTGTCGTCAGAAGGCACCTTGTCGTCAGAAGGCACCTTGTCGTCAGAAGGCACCTTGTCGTCAGAAGGCACCTTGTCTTGAACAGCGGCGGTTGGAAAGATAGGGTGGTTCCCAACTGCCGAGGCTATTATACAGCACAAATCGCAAATAATCAACATTTATTTTTGGCGTGAAGAAGAGCGTTTTCTTGCCCCCTCCACTGCGTTTCGGCGTTTCATTTCCGCCCGGTAATTGGTATACTCTTCACGGCCTCTTGAACGAATCACACACCAGTTCCAGACTCGCCTCGGCACCGTGCGCGTGCCGTTAGAAAGCTGCTTTATGCAAGCCATCCAAGCCGACCTCCAGGTCAGTTTTCACTACGACGTTCATTTTACCACCTACATTTTTGATCCCGAAAACCCGCTGTTAAGTTCTGTCGTGTCCGCCCGGAGCGAGCGCCTGCCGGCGCGGATTTTGTTTGTCGTCGAAGAAGAAGTAGACCGGCTTCTTTCCGTGCGAGAAGCCATTGAAAACTACTGCCGCAAGCATTCGGATAGGCTGACGCTGGTGTGTCCGCCGCTCGTGCTGCCGGGCGGGGAAGGAGTCAAGAACGATCCTGCCCACGTGGTGACGGTGCAGCAGGCGGTCAACGAAACGGGATTAGACCGGCATTCTTACTTGGCTGTGGTTGGCGGCGGGGCGCTGTTGGATGCGGTCGGCTATGCGGCGGCGACGGCGCACCGGGGCATCCGGCTCCTGCGTTTGCCGACGACAACGCTTTCGCAGAACGATTCCGGAGTTGGGGTCAAGAACGCGATTAACTTTTTCGGCAAAAAGAACTGGCGCGGGACATTTGCCCCGGCGTGGTCGGTCTTGAATGATTTCCACTTTTTGACAACCCAGCCGGACCGGGTCTGGCGCGAGGGCATCGCTGAAGCGGTCAAAGTCGCGTTGATCAAAGACGCTGACTTTTTTAACTTTTTGGAAGACAGCACGGACGCGCTGGCAGGCCGCGAGATGGCCCCAATGCAGACACTGGTGCATCGGTGCGCGGCGCTCCATGTCCAGCATATCTGCACCGGCGGCGACCCGTTTGAGATGGGGTCGTCGCGCCCGCTGGACTTCGGCCACTGGTCGGCGCATAAATTAGAGCAGATTACGGATTACCGGCTGCATCACGGCGAAGCGGTTGCAATCGGGCTGGCGCTTGACGTGACTTACTCCTACTTGCAGGGCTGGCTTTCTGAGAACGACTGGCGGCGCGTTTTGCGCGTCTTGTCCGGCCTCGGTTTTGCGCTGTACGCGCCGGAAATGAGCGGCACCGATGAGCTGTTCCACGGCCTGCGCGAGTTCCGGGAGCATCTCGGCGGCGAGCTGACCATTCAAATGCTGGCAAGTCTTGGCACCGGCTTTAACGTCCATGAGATTGACGAAGAAGTCATGGCCCGCGCGGTTAGCCTGTTGGAGAAAGCGTCGCGCCGCTTTGAAGACGTTGGGAATGCAAGCGTAGTGTCAGCCGTTGACCTGAGCGAGCTGGAGCTGGACGATGAGCTGCTTGCTGAGGACAGTCTCCTGGAAACGGCGCACCGATGACGGTCCCGGCGCTGCTGCCGCTGTTTCGGGAGCTGAACGACCTGAAGCGCATTCGCGTGGCCGGCAAAGACGGCTCCATCACCGAACGCTTGTTTCTGCGCTCCTGGGCGCGTCTGGCCGGCGGCGAGCCGCTTGCCGCAGTCGCGCTCAGCGAAACGGCCGCTGCGGTCGCGGCGGCGCGTCTTGCGGGCATTGACGCCGGCGTTCTTTCCGCCGGCGGCTTCGCCGCCGGGGAGCGTCTGGACGTGCTTTTGTCCGGGCTGAACGCTGTCGCCGCTCCGCTTGACGCTGCCCTGCAAACGGCGCTGCGGGATGCGCTCTGCCCGGACCCGCTGCCTGACCCCGAACCCATTCTGCTGCCGTCGTTCGCGTCGCTTTTGGCCGAGCAGCCTCGCGCGGGGGCGACGCGGCCCGGCTTTCGGCGCGTGGCGCTGGAGCCTGCCGAAAACCACGCGGACCACTGCGGCATGGTGGCGGTTTACGGCGTTCTGGCTGCGCCTTTGTACGGGGCAAACCCCGCGCAGGCATTTTTGACCGGCCTCGCTCATCACCTTCATAATGCTTACTTGCCCGACGCTGGGGATGCAGGCGATGTGCTTTTAGGAGACAAGCTGAGGCCGCTGATGGATCGCTTTCGGGCCAAAGCCGTTGCCGAGCTGCCCGCAGTGCTGCATCAGCCGGTCCGGGATGCCCTCTCGGTTGTCTATGAGTCAGATACGCCCAATGCGAAAGCCTTCCAGACTGCCGATGTGCTGGACCGGGTTTTGGAAATGGAATGGCACGCCAATTCCGCCGCGTTCACGCTTAATGTCGCGCTGGAAGACATGGACATTGTGCATCCCGGCCCGGTGCAGGCGTTCCAGCAGAAAATCATGCGGGACGCTGGGCTGATGGGCCAAGAACCATGAGCAACAGAAAAATCAATTGGGGCATTCTCGGCTGCGGCTGGGTCGCGCGGGACTATGTCGCGCCCGGCATCATCAATGCGCCGAATGCCCGTCTTATTGCCCTCAGCGACCCCGACCCGAACGCCATGCAGGCAATCGCGCTGCTCACTTCCGGCACGGCTGCAAGCCGCGATTTAGAGGAATTTCTGCAAACGCCGGGCCTCGACGCCGTTTACATTGCCACGCCGAACCACCTGCACCGCCCGCTGGCCGAGGCAGCCGCCCGCGCCGGCAAGCACGTTCTCTGCGAAAAGCCAATGGCGATCACTGCCGAAGACGCCGAAGCAATGGTTCGCGCCTGCCGGGACGCCGGAGTGCAGTACGGCACGGCCTTTGACCAGCGGTTCCAGGCCCGGCACCGCAAACTCAAAGAATTGGCGGCGTCTGGAGCGCTTGGCACCATTACCGCCGTGCGGGTGCATTATGCCTGCTGGACGCCCGCTGACTGGGTCCCGCCGACGCAGGCCGCGCATGACAACTGGCGCGTTGACCCGGCGCGGGCGGGCGGCGGGGCGTTTATTGACCTGGCTCCGCACGGGCTGGACCTGCTGCAATGGATTGTCGGCGAGCCGTTAGTGGAAGTCGGCTGCTTGTTGCAGCGCCGCGTGTTTGATTATCCTGTGGACGACGGCGCGGCGCTTCTGGGCCGCTTTTCGGGCGGGGCGCTTTTGACCATGAACGTCGCGTACAACTGCCCGGATGCGTTCCCGCGCCGGACTCTGGAAGTAATCGGTACGGAGGCTATGGCAATGGCGCACAACACGATGGGCCAGACGCCCGGCGGCACGCTGACGCTGGTTGACGCCCGCACCGGCGCGGCGCAGGAAGTTTCCGTTCCCGAATCCGAAGACGTGTCGCCATTCCAAACGCAGATTGCCGCCTTTTCGCAGTCGCTTTTGGACAACTTGCCGTTCCCGTTCACGCCGGATCGTGACCTGCACACGATGCGCCTGCTCCAAGCGGCCCAAGCAAACGCGGGCGGAGTGCGGGTATAGATTATGAGAAGGAGCCACGGAATTCATTCCGTGGCTCGGAAGTGCACACCGTCGAAGCGATGGAAGACAATGTCCGCCCTCGGCTTCTTTCTTGTGTCGCCGCGACACTGGGCTTTTTGTAGCCTCGGAATTTATTCCGTGGCTTCGTTTGGAGTTCGTCTTGTGACACCCTATCTCTGCACAAACTGCGGCTTTTGGCAGCGCCGCTTCGCCGTGCCGCCGACTTGCCCGGTCTGTACCGACTTCCGGCACACGCCGCCGGAAGACGGCTTTTATTTTCTGACGCCGGAGACGGCTGACGCCGAGACGCGCACGGTTTGGTCGGGAGAAGACACGGACATTGTTACGTTTTGGACAAGCCCGCGCATCGGCATTGGGCCGAACGGGTACTTAATCAAGCATTCGGCAGGCAATGTGTTTTTTGACAGCACGGCTTACTACAGTCAAGACGCGCTGGATTTAATAGAGTCGCTGGGCGGAATCCAGTGGCTTTCGGCGTCCCACCCGCACGCTTACGGGGCATTGTGGCAGTTGCAGCAGCGGTTTGCACCGACGGTCATTCTGCAAGTGGAAGATTTGCTCTGGACCAGTGCGTTTGAAGCCCAGTGGCCGTTTGACGAGCGCCTAGAGCTTGCGCCGGGCCTGACGCTCCTACACACCGGCGGCCATTTCGCCGGCCACACGGTTCTGTATTGGGCAGATAAAAAGACACTCTTTGCGGGCGACATGCTGAAGTTCCATTCAGAGAATGGGCGCGTGACGGGCATCAGCACGCACAAAGGCTTTAACCGAAAAATCCCGATGAGCCATGCCGAAGTGCGCCGCTATTCTGAGATCATAAAAACGCTGAATTTTGACACTGTGTATACGTCATTTGAAGCCGCACCGTGTACGCAGGCTGACGTGCTGCGCTTGTTTGACCGGCAGCTTGCCGGCCCGCCGTTCTTCGGCCCGTTGCCGCTGGAGTAGGGGTCCCTCTCTTTCGTTCTAAGAGACTGTGTAGAAAACAGGAACAAAAGCAGGAACACGGGGCTGAACCCCCATGCTTTGAAGAGCAACTGCCCGCCTGCGCGGGCATAGGAAAGGCTATCGAAATATAAGTCTTCGCCCGCGCCTCCTATTGGCTACGCTCAGTAGCGGAGTGAAAGGCGGGAGCTTGCCTTTTTGAAGCCCTGCCGTTCAGGGCAGGAACTTCCAGAACAGGCTTTCTAGACTGTCTCTAAGGACGAGCGGGAGGGATTCTCCGCGAAAGAAGCTGATATGACCGCGTTAGATATTTACAAGCAATCGCTGGCTCCGGCGCTGGAAACGGGAACGCTGTTTGAGTTCCCGCTGTCGGGCATGGACCGGCTGGGCCTGCCCCTATGGAACGTCGCGCTGATTGGCGAAGATGGGGCGCTGTCTGACGGCTTCGGGTATGGACCGACGCTTGAGGCCGCGCAGACCTCCGCCTGGGGCGAAACCGTAGAATGGTACTGGGCTAGAGAATCACTGAAGCAGAGGCCGCGTGTCACAGCCACTTACGCCGAGTTGCAGAAGCGTCTGCCGGTGATTGATCCTGTCGCGCTGAACTTGTCGGCGGGCAGTGATTACAGCCACGAAAACACCGTCTGTACCTGGATTGAAGTTAAGCGCTGGCCGTCCGAGGAGACGGTTTGGGTTCCGGGGGAATTTATCGCCCCTCGCGCCGCCGACATTGGGCCGGGTGTAAGCCCGGCAGACCTGCTGGCGGTGCCGATTACAAACGGTCTCGGCGCAGGGCCGACATTTGCTCATGCCCTGGCGCACGGCATTTTAGAGCTTTTGCAGCGTGACGGCAACTCGGTGCAGTACCGGGTCATGGACCGGGGCATTGCGGTTGACCTGGACGACGTGCAAAACCCAGGCACCCGCGCCCTGCTGGCGCACTTAGACGCCAAAGGTATTGAAGTGATCGTCAAGCTGGCGGCGGACGACTTCGGCATGGCAAACTTGTACGCTGTCGGCTACGACCGAAACGCCGAAGATGCGCCGCAGCCGATCATGCTGAGCGCCTGCGGTGAGGCCGTGCATCCCGACAAAGAAGTGGCGCTGGCGAAAGCCCTGCGCGAGTACACATCGGCGCGTGCCAGAAAAGCCTTTAATCATGGGCCGCTTGGACCGGTGCGGGCCTTATCCCCGGCAGGCTATCTGGAGTCCTTTCGCCCGGCGTCCATGCGCTCGGAAGATGACCGGGCGCTTTCCGAGATGAAAAAATGGATGGCCTTGTCTTCCCGTGCTTTTTATGAAATGTTGGAGCATCCGATTTACGACATCCAGAGCCGTGTCCTCTTCTCCGATCTGCCGACAACCCCCACAGAAAATGCCGATGCGCTGCTGTCGCTGTTGACGGAGCGGCTGGGCGCGGAAGGCTTGGAAGTCTTGTATGTCGACTTCACGCCGCCCGGCTCGCCGGCGGCTGTCTTGAAAGCCATCGTGCCGGGGCTGGAAGTGGAGACCATGACCTACAACCGCATCGGCGGGCGCAACCTGCGCCGCCTGCTGGCCCGGCATTCGCCGGTCGCCGGTGCCGGGAACGCCCCCGGCGGGGCGTTCCCAATTCGCCTGACCGAGCGCGACGCCGATCTTCAAGGCGCGTGGCTTGACCCGGCGGCAATCAACAATGCCATGGGGCCGCTGTATGCCCTGTACCGCGAGCCGGGCCGCCATGTGCTTGGGTTTTTGGAAGAGGCCGAAGCGTGAGACTTTGCTTTATCTCCCGGCGCTACTTTCCGGCCATTTCCGGCATGAGCGTCTACGCGCAAAATCTGCTTGGCGCACTTGTAGCCATGGGACATGATGTGACGATGATCTCTCAGTACCGGGGCGATGCCGCCGGAACGCGCGTCTACGGCGGTGGCCCGCCGCCGCTTGTGCCGGGGGTTCAAGTCATCGGCCTGGAAGCCGTCGGCGAGCAGGAGCCGTTCGCCAATTGGGAGCGGGACATCCAAACACTGGCGGAGACGGCTGCTGCCGAACATGCACAAAAGCCGTTTGACCTGGTTCATGCCCAGTACGGCTACCCAACCGGGCTGGCCGCCCTGGAAGTGTCAAAGCGTCTTGGCATCCCAAATGCCGTGTCTATCCAGGGCGGCGACGGCCACTGGGTTGGCCCGTGCTGCGCGACTCACCGGGACGCCATGCGCGTCGTGCTGGACCATGCGGGAGCATTGCTGATCGGCTCGCGCTCGTTTGCCGAAGAAGTGCAGGAAAACCACGGTACGCCGCTTGACAGGTTCACGATTGTGCCGGGCGCGGTAGATACGTCGCGCTTTCATCCCCGGCAGGGCTGGGAAGCAGGCGCGTTTATCAGCTCCGATGTGCCTGTTCTGGTCTACCACGGACGGGTAGACCGGCGCAAAGGGGCGCTGGACACGCTGGATGCCGCTGCGAACTTGATTGCCGAAGGCCGCAAGCTGCGCTTGATCGTTTCCGGCATCGGGCCGGACAGTGAGGCCGTGGCGGTGCGGGTGCAGGCGCTTGGCCTGTCGCCACACACGGAAATCACCGGCTACGCCGATTATGCTTCCGCGCCCGCTGTCTACCGCCGAGGCGATGTCTTCTTATCGCCAACCTACGCTGAAGGCTTTTCGAATACGATTTTAGAAGCAATGGCGAGCGGCCTGCCGGTCGTCTCCTGCTTCGCCGTCGGGGTGGTGGACTGCCTGCGGGACGGTGAGAATGGCCTGTTAGTCACGCCCGGCGACGTTTCGGCGCTGACGCAGGCCGTCCGGCGTCTGCTAGACGATGCCGCGCTCCGCCGCCGTTTAGCGGAACGGGCGTATGACGAAGCCCAGCGTTTGTACTCCTGGCCGGTCATCGCCGCCCAGATTGCCGGCATTTATGAGGCTTTGCGCGGCACGAAGCCAGACCTAAACTGGGTGATGGACACGCCGCCGGACCCGTCCTGCCGCTTCCGCGCCGCGCCGCATCTGTTGTGAGGGAACTCTGAATGGAGACTTTCTATGCCAACGGCTTTGTTTCTTTCGCCGCACTTAGACGACGTGGCTTTTTCGTGTGCTGGGACGCTGCTTGGCCTTCAAGCATCCGGCTGGGACATCTGCCATTGCACGGTCTTCACGGCGTCGGTCCCCGGCCCAACAGGCTTTGCGCTGCGCTGTCAGACCGACAAAAGCATCGCGCCTGAAGTGGACTACATGGCTCTGCGCCGCCGGGAAGACGATGCGTTCGCTCGCTTGATGGGCATTACCGATGTCCGCCACTGGCCGTTTGCCGAAGCGCCGCACCGAGGCTATGAAACCCCCGCAGAGCTGTTCGCGGGCATCCACAACGGCGACGAGGTATGGAAGCCGATTGCCGAAGGCTTGCAGGACTTGGTCAGCCTGCTGGATGCTTCCCTGGTCTTCGCGCCGCAGGGGTTAGGCAACCACGCGGACCATCTTCAAGTTATTGCTGCCGTGCGTGAGGCAGTTGCCGGCGATCTGGTCTGCTGGTACCGGGACACGCCGTATGCGATCCGTGAGCCGGAGGCGCAGCCGCCCGCGCTCGTGCCGCAGGGCCTCACGGAGCAGGCGACGGTGCTGCCTGCGGAGATGCTGACGCGCAAAATCGCCGGAGCCTGCGCGTACCAGTCGCAAGTCGGCTTCCAGTTCGGCGGCGCTGCCGAGGTGGACCGCAAGCTGCGGGACTTTCATCAAGCCGAAGCGGCACGGCTGGGTATGGAGGGTTACGCGGAAACGTATTTGGGCTATGCCGTGCAAGCCTCTGTCGAGCAGATGCCGTAGTACCCTGCCCTGAACGGCAGGGCTTCAAAAAGGCAAGCTCCCGCCTGCGCGGGCGAAGATATAAAGCAAGTCTGATGCCCGCGCAGGCGGGAATTGCTCTTTCAAAGCACGGGGGTTCAGCCCCGTGTTCTGGGTTTTTAGAAAAATTAACCATGACCGATACCTACACCAAAGCCACCGAAGCTTATGCCAAAGCGCTGCCGCCGGGCGAGCTGATGGAATTTTCGACGGCTCCGTTTGACCGTTTGGGTCTGGCCTGCCGGACGGCAACTTTTTTTGCACGCGACGGGCGCACGCGGGGCGGGGCCGGCTACGGCTTCACCGACCCGCAGGCGCTTGTCGGCGCGATGGGCGAGATGACCGAAGAGTTTGCGGCGTCCCGCGCCGTCCTTCAGTGGCCGCGTCAGGGAGGTACTTATGACGAGATGGTCGGGAAGCACGGCGCGTCCGGCGTCGCTGACCCGCTCACGCTGTGCCTAGACAGCGGGGGGAATTACACGCCTCAAATGCCGCTGGAATGGCTGGCGGCGCGGCGGCTGGCGACGGGAGAAGCCGTCTGGGTTCCCACCGAGTTTGTGGCGACGTACCGGGGGGATGTCGGGCCAAACCCATTGGTGACGCCGATCACCAACGGTCTGGGCGCGGGGCTGACCGAAGCGCAGGCCGTAACGCACGGCCTCTTGGAACTTTTGCAGCGGGACGGCAACGGTGTTTCCATTCGGGCATTAGCGACAGCAGCGGCGCTGGATTTGGCGTCGGTCACTGACCCCGGCGCACGGCAGCTTCTGGAATTATTAGACCGGAGCGGCGTGGACGTGGTCGTGAAAGTCGCGTCTGCCGACTTCGGCTTGCCCAGCTTTTATGTCACCGGCATTGACCGGGACGCTTCTTGGGGCGGCCTGCCGATCATGGCGGCGGGGGGCGGGGAAGCCGTGCATCCGGTCGCGGCAGTCGCGCTCCAAAAAGCTCTGCTGGAGTTCTGCGCCGCCCGCGCCCGAATGGCCTTCTTTCACGGGCCGCTGGAAACAGTCGCCCGCTTGATGCCCCCCGACTACCTCACCCGAATGCTGCCGGGCGTCAGTCCTGCCGCGCAGGAACCGCGTGCGCTGGCTGAGATGGTCCGCTGGCTGGGCCTGTCTTTAGACGACCTGCGGGCGATGCTTGCGCCGCGTGTTCTGCGCGTTGACACACAAGTCGCGTTCTCGGACCTGCCGACGGCCTCCCAAAGTTTAGCCAGCGACAAACCCGCGCTGCTGGCGGACATCACGGGCCGCTTGACTGCGTCCGGCCTGGACATCTTAGTCGCCGATTTCTCCGAGTTTGCGAATGGCGTCCACGCCGTCAAAGTCATCGTGCCGGGCCTGGAAGTGGAAACCATGAGCTACGGGCGCATCGGCGAGCGCAACGTCCGGCGCTTGATGCAGTCCCCCGAACGCCTGGCCGGCACCGGCCCCTCTCCCGAAGGCGCACGCCGGGCGCTGCTGACGCCCGAAGCCGAAGACCGTCTCGGCGGCCCGGCCTGGCTGGACTGGCCCGGCGTGGAGCGGATCGTCGGCCCCTTGTATGCCCTGTACCGTGAGCCGGGCCGCCACGCCGCGCCGCTGGCGATGGAAGAAACAGATGAAATGAGGAACGAGTGAGTAAACTCACTCGTTTCTTCTACGCAATGGCTTATCCCCGGTCACGCCGCGCCAGCACCGAAGGCGGAAGCAAATAAATCGCGGGCAGGGTCAGCGCCGTTGTCGCCGCGCTGATCCAAATCAGCGTCCACAGCGAGAGATGGTAATGGTCATAAAGCCGCGAGCCGAGAATGTCCGACGCGGCCATTCCCAGGTTAAACGCGCTCATCAGCAGCGAATAGCCCATTGCCTCGCCGCCCGCCGGCGTTGCCCGTGCCCCTAAATCCATCAGCGCAACCGACGCGAGTATGCCAATCAGGCCCGAAACGCCTTGAATAGCCAGGGCCGAAACATGCGAATGGTAGCCTAAAAACAGCAGCGTACCCAGGGCGCTCAGGGCCATGCCCAGCGGCAGCAGGCGGCTGAGCGGCAGGCGGGCGCAGAGCCATCCGTACAGCAATGCTCCTAAAATCGCGGCCCCGGAAGACAGCGCACCCAGGCCGCCGATAAACTTGGACGTAAAATGCAGCGTGTTTGTCTGGTAATAAAAGAGCGGCGTGTAGAGGCCGGGCGACAGCCGCTCCAAAAAGATGAACAGCGCGGCCAGCCACAGCGCCCGTGACCGGAACACCGGCCCAAAGCGCTCTTTTAATGTGTCCCAAAAGCTGCCTGCAAATGGCGCGGCCTTTGCTTCCGGCAGGAAAAAGAAGACGGTGGGGACCAGTCCCAGAAACAGCGCCGCGCCGATGCCGCAGGTCAGCCCAAACTCCCGCGCCGCGAGAAAACCCCCGACCGGTTGTGCTAACAGACTCGACCCGGAGATGATTGTCTCGCGCAAAGCCCCTAACTTTCCCGTTAGCCCCTGCGCCTGTCCGGCTTCCACCAGCAGCCCGCCCGCCGCGCTGCTGGCAAGGACCGCAAACGCATTGGCCCCCACCAGGGTCCACAGCAGGGCGCTGTACTGATGCGGTACCATGCCCAGCGCCGCCCACAGCAGGCCGGAGCCGAGGCCGGCCAGCATCAAGTAGCTGCGCCGCCGCGACCCCCACAGCGGGACGCCGTCGCAAAGCAGCCCAGCTAAAGGCTTAAAGTACCAGCCTAGCCCGGCCACCGCAAAGAACTTCGCCATCGCTTCCGGCCCGACATGAAGGTGGTCTTTTAGAAGAAACTGCAAAGGGATATGCGCCAGCTTGCCGTCACTGACAAACGTGGACACAAACAAGCTGACGCCAATCAGCAGCAGAAGCCGGTTTGCCGACGACTTGGGAGTATGGGTTTGAGCGCTCACCTGCGCTTCCACAGAGCGTGAAACAGAAGCCATTGGTATGTTTGTTCTAAGAAGGTACGAAAACAAATTGCCGCTGGATGCCCAGCCTTTCATGGCGGGGTTCAAACAGTGCGTCGGCTTGACAGGCAGCCGGGCATGTGATAGGATAGAAAAGTCTTGAAAGGATACCCGAAAATGCGCCGCCTGCACCCTCCGAATCTCCGAAAAGCTCTTGTCCGAGAAGTCTGTTTCGGCGCCTGTTTGGCCGGCCTGCTCTGCCTGCCGCTTCTCGCCGGCTGCGGCGGCGGCAACGGCAATTCCAGCACCCCAAGCACGACCTCCCCGACTCTGACAGGCAGTACAGGAACTACCGGCGGAGGGCAGCCCGATGGAACCAACTCAAGTTTTAGCCTGTCTCAAATCACGGCCACAGGCTTAACGGCATCCCTTTCCATTTATGGCAACTTTTCTGTCGGTGGAACAGTGACTTATCAGATGACGCTCACAAACTCTACAAGCGCTGCGATTCCCATTCATGCGACAAGCTCCCCAGCCTTGACGCCTGCCGCCCAAGTGGTCATCACGGGGTCAAACGGCGCAGCGGTGTTCAAGTCTCCCGCTATCCCGCCCCTGGCTTACCGCGGCACCCTAGCCCCCGGCCAGTCCCTTTCTGTCTCCGGGCCCGTGACCGGACTTACCGCGCCCGGCGCTTACTCTGCCGCAGCGGTCTTTTCCGACGACACGACTGCCCCGCAGAGTGTCGGGCCAATCGCATTTGTCGTACCCATACCAAACAGTAACAGTACCGACTAAGCGCCCGAAAAACCACTTGAACAAAGCGCGGCTTGACGCCGGGCAGGGAGTGTGATAAAATGGAAGAGTTCTGAAAGGATACCCCCCCTATGCGCTTACTGCAAGACCCACGCTTTCGAGAAGCCCGCTTTGGCGCGTGCCTGCTCGGCCTGCTGACCTTTTCGCTTCTCGCCGGCTGCGGCGGCGGAGGCGGCGGCAGCAACGGCAATTCCGGCACCGGCACGACTACGGGATCAGGCACAGCAGCCGGAGGAGGCGCGGTGACGACCGGCAGCAGCTCGACCGGAACCAATACCGGAACGCAGAACCCGCTTTCAACCAGCGTGACCACTGCTACCGGGCTGACGGCAACCTTAACCGAAGCCAGCAGCACCGTTCCCGTAAACGGTACATTGGTTTACACGCTGACGCTGACCAACAGCACGGCGACCGCGATCCCAGTCCATTCCAACGGCACCAATACCCCCGCCGCCGGGCTGGTCGTGCGCGGTCCGAGTGGCGCGATCACGTTTGAGCCGGTCCCCGGCCCTGCGCCGGTCCTCAACGGGACACTTGCGGCAGGCCAGTCGCTGACACTGACGATAACTGCCAGCGGCTTCACCGCCGCCGGCAACTACTCTGCCACGGCTACCTTTTCCGATGACACCACCGCCGCCGCCGCCGCCGGCCCGCTGACTGTCACCGCGCAGTAGGAAGACCCCCCAGCCCCCAATAATGGGGGAGCATGAAAAGATGAAAACGAGCCTGTGCTTGCTCTGCTCCGGCTCCCCCATTATTGGGGGCTGGGGGGTTCCCTTAACTTCTTTCCGGGCGCTCCCATTTTGTTTCCGGGACGCCCGCCCGGTGGTTGACCAGACGCGCCAGCACAAACAAATGGTCGCTGAGGCGGTTCAAATAGCGCCCGACTTCCGGGTTGAGTTCCTCGGCGCGTTCCAGCGCCACCCAAAGCCGCTCCGCCCGGCGGCAGATGGCGCGGGCCTGATGCAGCGCCGCCCCGCCTGCCGACCCGCCCGGCAGGATAAAATGCCGCAGGGGTTCCAGCTCTTCTTCCATGCGGTCAATCTCGGTTTCCAATTGGGCCGTTTCTTCGGGCCGGACACGCGGCACGGCCTCGCCCCGCGCCATCGGGGTCGCCAGGTCTGCGCCCACTTCAAACAGCTCGCCTTGAATGCGCGTCAAAATGGCCTTAACTTCGCCGTCGTCAATGAACCCAATCGCAAGGCCGAGAACCGCGTTGCATTCGTCCACTGTGCCATAAGTCTCGACGCGAACGACATCTTTAGACACCCGCTGCCCGCCGTAGAGGCTCGTCTCGCCGCCATCGCCGGTCTTGGTATAAATCTTCATAGGGAGAGTATACCGCGCAGCACCGGGTACAATGACGCTTATGGAAGAAACGATGGAATTTGATGTGGCGGTAATCGGCGCGGGGTCGGCGGGGCCGAAGGCGGCGCGGACGGCGGCGAAGATGGGGGCGAAAACGGCGATTTTTGAGGAAGCGCTGATTGGCGGGGAATGCCTGTATACGGGCTGCGTGCCGTCCAAAGCGCTGATCCATGCGGCGACGCTGTGGAACCGAATGCAGACGGCGTCCGAGTTTGGACTGCCGAATTACGCGGGTGCGATGCCGGACTTTGGGTCGGTCATGCGCCATGTCCACCGAACGATTGAAGAAGTCGGCGGCGGGAGCGCGACCGACAGCTTTGCCCGGCAGGGCATCACGACGATTTGCGAGCGGGTGCAGTTTGTGGACCCCTTCACGGTCGAAAGCCGCAAGACGCACACAAAATATAGGGCCAAGCAGTTTATTTTGTGTACGGGGTCACTGCCAAGCATTCCGCCGATCCCCGGCCTGGAAGAAGCGGGCTATGTGACAAATCGGGACGTGTTTGACTGGACCGTGCTGCCGCCCCGCATTGCTGTTCTCGGCGGCGGCGCGATTGGGTGCGAGCTGGGGCAGGTCTTCCGGCGCTTTGGGGCGGAAGTGACCATCCTGCACAACGGCGCACGCATCCTGGCCCGTGACGATGCCGATGCGGCCCAAGTCTTGCAGGAGCAGCTTACCCGCGAAGGCGTCCGCATTGTGACGAACGCTCATGCCGACAAAATTACGACCGAGGGGGGCGAAAAGACGTTTCATTTGACGGGCGGCGACCAAATAGTCTGCGATGCCATTCTCGTTGCCGCCGGGCGCAAAAGCAATGTGGGCACGCTGAATTTAGACGCGGCGGGCGTGGAGTATCAAAAAGACGGACGCTTGAAAACAAATGCCCATTTGCAGACCAATGTTTCCCATATCTGGGCGGCAGGCGATGTCACTTCCGAATACAAATTTACCCATGTGGCGTCCTATGAAGGCGCGGTGGCGGCGTCTAACGCCGTCTCCGTGCTGCACGGTCAAGACCCCTGCTGCCCCGCCGACTACCGAGTCATCCCGCGCGTCACCTACACCGACCCGGAAGTGGCGAGCGTCGGTTTGTCCCCGGCGCTGGCCCGCCTGAGCCACCCGGAAGAAGCATTAGACATTGCCCGGTTCCCGTTCGCGCATCTCGACAAGTCCATTATTCAGGGCGAAACGTCGGGGTTTGTCCAAATTGTTTCCCTGCGCGAAGGCGGCGTCATTTTAGGCGCACAGATCGCCGGCGCGTCGGCGGGCGGCCTCATCAACGAGATGTGCCTTGCCATGCGGGCTAGTCTCCCGATTTCCGAGATTGCACTGACCATGCACGCTTACCCGACCCTGCCGGAAGCTGTCGAAGCCGCCGCGCTGTCCTCCAGCAGCGCCCCGCTTTCGCCCTGCCTCGACTCCTATATTGCCCGCGAAGGAGACTAATTTTACCTATGGCAAGCCGCATCACGATTTACGGCAGTCCCGTCCAGCCCGATGTCCGGCGTCTGCGCCGCGAGATGAATGTCCTGACAGTGGAATACGGCCTTGCCGACCCTAAGAAAGACACCCGCGCCGCGTCTCGCCTGCACGCCGAGCTTGGCGGCGAGTCGCTGATGCTTCCGATAGTGGAAGTCCAGCGCGGCGACGATCTGGGCAGCGTCTTTTTGTCCAATCCCGACGAGCCGACCCTGCGCCAGTGCCTCCATTCTGAAGGCATCCTGTCCGTGACTGCGTACTGGGTATAGTGTGATTTTCCCGAAAGGAGTCTCATGGCAACTGCAATTACGTTGGAACTTCCTGATGACGTTTATGCGACTGCCGAAGAAGCGGTTACGCTTGGCTTGGCTTCTTCCCAGTCTTCCTTTATAGAGAAAGCTGTTCGGCTGCGAATGCGCGAAGTTCGCCATGCGCGGATGCGGGTTCTCGCCGCAGAAGCGATGGGGGACCCGGACTTCGTTTCCGGTCTGCATGAGACCATGCAAGCGTTTCAGCATGTAGACACGGAGAATTGGCCGCTTGCTGATGGAGAATGACCGCGTGTTCATGGAGGAGCAAAACAAATGGCTTATCAATGGCTTGTATTTCAAGCAGACCTGGAACCGACGCTCGGCCATGAACAGTCTGGCCGCCGCCCGGTTTTAGTGGTTTCCGCAGAGCCGCTCAATGATTTGTACGGCATTGTGAGTGTTGTTCCAATCACCAGCCGCAAAAACAACCGTCCTCCACGCCTCAGTGAAGTGCTGCTGCCTGCTGGAACGGCGGGATTGCCGACTGACTCGTTTGCTCTTTGTTATCAGATGCGTGTTCTGGACAAGTTACGCCTTGACCGCGTTTACGGCGCAGTGGACTTGCCTGCATTGCAGCAAGAAGTCAGCGCCATGATCGCTTTCTGCCTGGACATCGTCTAAGGTATACTCTTTTCATGCCTGATTTGACTTACTGCTCCCTTTGCCCGCCGACACGCGGCGTCATCCTCGCAAACAACTTTTGGACGCTGGTTTTGAACGACAATCAAGCGACGCTGGGCCGCGTCTTCTTCGCGCTTAATCGCCATGAAACCGACATCGCCCAGCTTACCGACGCTGAAGTTTTGTCGCTGTGGGCGTTTGTGCGGGAAACCAAAGCCGCGCTTGTCTCTCTCTTCGCTCCTGACCATTTCAACTACATGCTGCTGATGAACTTGACGCCGCACGTCCATTTTCACCTCTTCCCGCGCTATGCCGCCCCCCGCGAGTTCCACGGCCAAGTTTTTGCCGACAGCCGCTACGGCGACCATTACGACCCCGCCGAGAGCCGCAGGCTGGACGCGGGCGCTGAAGCGGAACTGATCGCGGCCCTGCGCCGCGCCCTCACTGCGCCGACTACTTCACCCAGCGGGAGCGCCTTATGATTGCATCCCTGCGCGGCCTCTTGGCTCATGCCGAAGCCACGGCGGTCATTTTAGACGTAGGCGGCGTCGGCTACAAAGTCAATGTCCCGGCGAGCATCCACGGCTTCCTGCCTGCCGCCGGCGAGAGCGTCTTTCTGCACATCCACTTCCACATGCGGGCCGAAGAAATTTCGCTGTTTGGCTTTCTGACCTCCGATGACCAGAAAGTCTTTGAGCTTCTTCTTTCGGTGACGGGGATTGGCCCCAAAGTCGCCCTGTCCATTTTGTCCGCGATGGAAGCTGAAGCGCTGGCCCGCACCGTTGCGTCTGAAGACACGCGCTCGCTGGTCCGCATTCCCGGCCTCGGCCTCAAAACCGCCCAGCGTTTGGTGCTGGAGCTGCGCGACAAACTCGCCAATCTCGCATTTGAGCGCAAAGTGGATGCCATCCAGGCCAAAGCCAAGAAACCCGCCGCCGAAGACATCTTTGACGATGTGGTGGACGGCCTCATCAATTTAGGCTACAACCGCAACGCCGCCCGCGCCGCCGCCGACAAAGCCTTGAAAGAAATTGATGACAAGGCCAATATGGGAGCCGCCCTCCGCGCCGCCCTGAACATCCTGACCGGAAGCGGCGGCAAGGGATGATTCCCTACAAAGAAATCATTGAGCCTATCTCCAATATCGAACCGTTTGCCATCAACGCAAGCATTGACATTTTGGACGATCTTCGCGCTCGTTACGGCAGAGGCCGATGGCGCAAACT
>CAXUBO010000047.1:22169-26231 GCA_964249345.1 uncultured Armatimonadales bacterium
TTGACATTTTGGACGATCTTCGCGCTCGTTACGGCAGAGGCCGATGGCGCAAACTTAAAGGCAGAGCAACGGTCAGGTTAATGAACGATACAATCCGCACTGCTGAGGTACACTGGTACGAAGCCAACGGCATCGGCAGGCGAGAAATCAAGCGTCTCTTGAAATAAATGGAAAACAAAATCGTGGATAAAAATCATAAGTTTGTTGTCTGTATGCAAAATGAAGATTACGGAGTTTCGCTGGAACTTCGTAAACTGTATGAAGTTCTGCCAGATGATGACGCCGCATCAGAGGGCTACCTGCGCGTGATTGACGAGTCGGGCGAGGACTATTTGTATCCTGCAAATTGGTTTGCGCCGATTGAATTGCCGCAGGTCGTGGAAGAAGCGCTGCTTGCGGCGGCATGACAGAGCGAATAGCAAGACAAAATTCCATGAACTATCTGGCACTTGGCGATTCGATCAGCATTGATACCTACACGGGCCGCGCAGACGGCGGGGCGGCGAGCCAGTTTGCCCGGCTTCTTGGGGCGACGCACCAAAACTTGACCCATGACGGGCGCACGACAGCAGGCGTTTTGGAAGCCTGGAACGAAATCACGCTGAAACCCGATGGCGTAACCCTGACCGCAGGCGGCAACGATTTCCTGCACGGAGCCTGGACGGCCCTCAACGGGCAGGGCGATTGGGACGCGGTTTCCGCCGGGCCGCTTGCCAATTTAGACCAAATTGCGTCTCGTCTGACCGCGTTCGGCTGCCCGATCATCCTCAACACCGTCTACGACCCCACCGACGGCGACAATTCGCGGCTCAGTTCCTTCGGCATGGCCCCCGCCATCGCCGGGCAAGCGCGGACGGCGTTCAACGCCATCAACAACGGCATCCGCGCCCTCGCCGCCCGTCACGGCTTTTTGTTGTCCGACCTGGAAACCTTGTTCCACGGCCACACCGAGTTCGCCGCCGACCCGTGGATCGTCAGCCACATCGAACCGAACCTCGCTGGCGCAACCGCGATTGCAAACCATTGGCACGCGCTCTACACAAATAAATAGTGCAAGGATAAAGAACTACATGAGTGGGCGTGTTTTGACAATTCATTTGGTAGAAGGCACAGCAAACGGACTTCAAACGGCTCAAATTGATGGCTGGATTGGAAAGGTCTTTGTTGCGCCTAAGACAGATTTGCTGAACCTGCTTCAACAGTCAGAGCTAAATTCACAGGGACTTGGCGTTTATGTACTAATTGGCGATGATCCAGACAACTCCAACAAAAGTGTAATTTATGTTGGGAAGGCCAAGTAAAAACTCGATTGATCCAGCATCTATCCGATGAAGATAAAGGCTATTGGGACAACAAAACACTCGTCATCCTTACTGAGAACAGTAGCTTGAGCAAAGATGGTTGTACTTATTTGGAGAGCCGATTGATTGATCTTGCTCATAATTCAGGAACTCGCAAAGTCAAAAACATCCAAAAGCCTCCTTTACCCTATCTTATCGCCACAGAGAAAACAAAGATTGAAAACTTCTTGTCTGAGATTCAAGTCCTGTTGCCAGTTCTCAACATCAATTTTTTGTGCCTCCTATCAAGATGCCTGCAAAGATGCAAAATCCGTGCCCGCAGTCACTGCTTTTCGTTTCCAGCAACAACACGGTCAATGCCGAAGCAGAGGTCATTAACAACAAGTTTGCCGTTCGTCAAGGGTCTGTGGCAAGCACCTCAGAAGTGCCAAGCTTGGGAGCTACTTATTTGGCCCTTCGGAAACAGCTAAAGGACGATGGCAAACTTGTAAACAGTTCTGAAGGTGGAAAATACATGTTCAGCCAAGACGTGGAGTTTAACAGCCCTACGGCTGCGGCTGCCGTCATTTATGGTTCCAATGTGTCTGGACCAGCTACATGGAAAGTGAAAGGTACTGGTCAAACTTACAGTGCATGGTTGCAGGCGCAGGTAAACGCTGCACCTGCTGTATCTGGCGATGTAGTAGTTGCCACGGATATGGCTGTGGTACAATGATGCGAGAGGATATGCGAAATGACACTGACACTTAGCCCGCAAACAGAAACATTGCTTCAAAAGCAGGCAGGGCTTAGGGGACAGGAAGCCGGAGAACTCGCCGACGCTTTGCTGTTAGATGCGTTGGAAGCCGCCGAATTGGATTACGAAGAAACTTGCCAAGCCATCGCCGAAGGTTTAGCCGATATGGATGCCGGGCGCACGATCCCTTTTGAGGAAGCGTGGGCAGGGCGGGAAGCGCGAAGGGCAGCCCGGCAGCCCTCTGTGCGAGACGCGGCATGAGACAGGGAAACGGTCACGGGAAACCGGATGATGCGCCGCTGCGTATTTACGGCTTGCGCTTTACGGGCCGCGCACTTGCCGAAATAGACGCCGCCCATAACCGCTTGGCCGAGTATGGCGGTAAGGAGTCGGCGGATGCCTGGGAAAAAGGCTTGTTCGCGGAGATCGCTAAACTTGCGACCCTGCCGTTGCGGCATCCTGCACCGGCGGAGGCCGCGCGGTTTCTTGGAAACGTGCGGCAGTTGGTGTACCGACGCGGCAGCCCTTACCGTGTGCTGTATGCTGTGCGGGAAGAAAGCTTAGACGGCCCGGTTGTGACCATTCTAGCCCTGCGTCATGGCGCGGCGAAGCCGATCACGCGGGCTGAGGCGCGGGAGATAGAGGCGGAAGAATAATACACGCGAATCTGTCAAAACGAACTGGTATACTGTGGGTATGAGCGAACGGATGATCTCTCCTGAAATGGGCGATGATGACCGCGATGAATACTCGCTGCGGCCTAAGCGGCTGCGGGAGTTTATCGGGCAGCCGAAAATCAAGGAGAACTTGGGCATTTTTATGACGGCGGCGCAGCGGCGGGGCGAGGCGCTGGACCACGTCCTCCTGCACGGGCCGCCGGGCCTCGGCAAAACGAGTTTGTCGCTGATTATTGCCAATGAAATGGGCGCGGCGCTCCGGGCCACGTCAGGGCCGGCGATTGAGCGGCCTGGGGATTTAGTGGCGATTTTGACCAATCTGGAAGCGGGCAGCGTCTTGTTTTTGGACGAGATTCACCGACTGTCGCGGCCTGTGGAAGAAATCTTATACTCGGCGATGGAAGACTACCAGGTGGATATTGTCATCGGGTCGGGGCCGTCGGCGCGGACAGTGAAGCTGGAGGTGCAGCCGTTTACGCTGGTCGGGGCGACGACGCGGGCGGGCTTGCTGTCGTCGCCGCTGAGGGATCGGTTCGGCATTCAGCACACGTTTGAGTTCTACACGCCGGAAGATTTGATGGAGATCATCACGCGCTCGGCGGCGATTTTGGAAGTAGACATGGATTTGGACGGGGCAGGGGAGCTGGCCCGGCGGTCGCGGGGAACGCCGCGCATCGCTAATAGGTTGCTGAAGCGGGTGCGGGACTTCGCGCAGGTGCGGGCCGACGGCCATATCAGCCGGGAAGTGGCGTCGGCGGCTTTGGCGATGCTGGAAGTGGACGCGCTGGGCCTAGACGAGTTTGCCCGGCGGCGGCTGCGTATTTTGATTGAAAAGTTCGGGGGCGGCCCGGTGGGCGTCGAAACTATGGCGGCGGCGATGTCGGAAGAGCGGGACACGCTGGAAGATGTCTACGAGCCGTACCTGATGCAGATGGGGTTCTTGCAGCGCACCCCGCGCGGCCGGGTCGCCACCCGCCGGGCGTGGGAGCATCTGGGCCTCACCCCCCCGCCGTCCTCGCCGGGGCAAGGGGCATTGCTTTGAGACCCTGACAAAACCTCACCCGGAAACACCCCCAATCAAGCCTAAGTTTCCACCCTCTCCTTAACAAGGAGAGGGTATGCTACGCATTACTGCGTATCTGGCGCTTGCGCCGGGGTGAGGTCTCTCGACGCGGGGTGAGGTCTGCACATGAGTCATTCTGGCAAAGAAAATTGTTTATATAAAACAAAATCGGTTTTCTTGTTGACATTGCCTGAATTTGGTGTCATACTGCTTGCAGTTGGGTTTTCACCGCCCGTGACCGCCGCCTCTGCTGCCGGCGTCCCTCTAAAGCCAACTGCTTCTTCA
>CAXUBO010000048.1:0-26229 GCA_964249345.1 uncultured Armatimonadales bacterium
ACTAAGCCTTTCCTATCGTCTACGAGCCGATGGCATTGAAAAAGAAGCGCGGCAGAGATTTAGTCTCTGCCGCGCTTTTTGCGCTAACTCCCCAGCCCCCAATAATGGGGGAGTAAGAACCCATTTTTATCTGGCTCTCCCATTGTTAGGGGCTGAGGGTTCCGATGTTTGACACCCCTTCCCACGCTCTGCTATAATGCCCTTGTGATTAACTCCCAAGAACGCCGGATTGAAACGAAGCCCTGGGAACCTGATGGCAACGGCCTGCTGCTGGTTGTCTCCGGCCCATCGGCTGTCGGCAAAGACACCGTTTTAGATGCGCTGCTGTCGCTGTCTTCTCTCCCGGCTCCGGTGCAGAAGTGCGTGACAACCACGACCCGGCCCCCGCGCCCTGGTGAAAAAGACGGCGTAGACTACTTTTTCGTGAGCGCAACCGAATTCAATGAGCTGGTTGCTCAAGATGCCTTGCTGGAATATGCGGAGGTTCATGGGTATTATTATGGGACGCCGCACACCTACGTCACCCATGAGCGGGCACTGGGAACAGATGTCATCCTGAAGATTGACGTGCAGGGCGGGCGAGCCGTCAAGCAAAAGGTGCCGGATGCCGTGCTGATTTTTTTGCAGCCACCGTCGCTCGAAGAGCTGGAAAGACGGCTGCGCGGGCGGGCCACGGAAAATGAGGAAGACATCGCCCGGCGCCTTTTAAACGCCCGCCGCGAAATGGCCCAAAGGCCGCATTACGATTACGCGGTCACGAATGACGCCGTGGAAGAGGCCGTGGATACAATTGTGGCGATTTTACGGGCCGAACACTGCCGCATTCGGTTGGGAGTGCCTCATGGCTGATTTAGCTCCAAAGCGCGTGGTCTTGGGCGTGTCCGGGTCTATCGCCGCCTACAAGGCCGCTGATCTCGCGTCGCAACTGGTCAAAAGCGGCGTGGAAGTCTTTCCCGTGATGACTGCCGGCGCCGCCCGGTTTGTCCAGCCGGCGACGTTCCGCGCCTTGACCCATCACCCCTGCCCGATTGATTTGTTTGAAGAGCCTTTTCCCGGCGAGATCGCCCATATTTGGCTGGCCCGGCACTGCGATCTGTTTGCGATTGTCCCGGCGTCCATGAACGTCATCGCCCGCCTTGCCGGTGGCCTGGCGGAAGATATGCTTTCGGCGTCGGCGCTGGCCTGCACGGCTCCCGTTCTTTTGGCCCCCGGCATGAATACCGGCATGTGGAACAACCCCGCGACGCAGGCTAACTTGGCGAAGCTGCGCGACTACGGCTATTATTTCATTGAGCCGACCACAGGACGCTTAGCCTGCCGCACCGAAGGCGTCGGACGCATGGCTGACGTGCCGACGATCTTCGCCGCCATTCAGGAAATGCTGCATCGGAACACGTCGCTGGCCGGAAAGCGCGTCCTCGTGACCGCCGGGCCGACGCGCGAGCCGCTGGACCCGGTGCGCTATTTGTCCAATCGGTCTTCAGGAAAGATGGGCTACGCACTGGCGGAAGCGGCTCAAAGGCGCGGCGCAGACGTAACTCTCGTGTCCGGCCCGACCGCGTTGACCGCGCCGGGCGGCATGGAGATCATGCGCGTTGAGACGGCTTTGGAAATGGCGGACGCCGTTTTCTCACGCTCTGCCCAGGCGGATTATGTGTTTGCCGCCGCCGCCGTGTCTGATTACCGTCCCGCAGAAGCCGCCCCGCAGAAGCTCAAAAAGACGGGTAACGCGGCGACTCTGACGCTCACACCCACGCCGGACATTCTGGCCGAGCTTAGCCGGCGCAAGCCGGCGGGGCAAACGCTGGTTGGCTTCGCCGCCGAAACCGAGCATCTTTTAGACCACGCCCGGCGCAAGTTAGAAGCAAAGCGCCTGGACTGGATTGTCGCAAACGATGTCATGCAGGAAGGCGCAGGCTTTGACGGCGACACCAACATTGTCACTCTGCTGGGCGCACAAGGTCAGGAGATCGCTCTGCCGCTGATGACCAAGCGCGAAGTCGCGGAGCGTGTGCTGGACGCGGTAGGAGAAACTTCTATTGCGCCGGAGGCGCGACAGGTGCTGTGTCGCTGAGACGCTGTACTTGGAACTTTGTTTGAAGCTGCATTTTCATCGCTGACGGCATTCCAGGCTGAGTGGCCCCACTGGCCTGACCGAGCGTCATCAGCATATCTGTGGTGGAAGCGCCTTGAGCCGCTTGAAGAGTCCCGGTGGTGACATCAAATACCTGGTCGGACGCTCCGGCTTTCTGACCGCTCATTTTCATGCCGCCCGGCACCGCTTCGGTCATGGGCGAATTAATTGTTCCTGCCTGCTTGTTGTGGATCGTCGCTACGGTTGCGCCGTTCTTCTGGTCCACGCCGGCCAGGGTAGACGTTGACGCGCCGTCAATCCCGGCAGCGGCGGGAGTGCTTGTCCCATTCCAAGTATCGCCGACCTTCACAGGCCCCTCCGGCAAGGCCGCCGCACTGAGGAAATCGCTCATCAGCCCCTTGCCGATATTCATGCCGGGACCCCCTGCCCCGCCCAGCGCTGGCATGTCAATGGAGAGAATTTTGCCGGTCGGCAGCATGACTTGGGTGAAAGGCTGCTTGATTTTTGTCATTTGCGCGTCCGGCAGCGGCATTTCCTGGCCGCCTCGGAGCAGGTGCAGGGACTCAATCTGGGTAGAGAGTGTCGCCGCGCCGTCGGCAGGCCGAATAGATTTGACGGTCTGCCGCACCACGATCTGCATGGTCATGGTTATGGGAACGCCCGCCTCGGTCTGACCGGTGTCCATGAGCATGTTCATGGCGGCGTCATACTGGTAGCGATGCACTTGTCCAACCGCGAACTTGTAGCGCAGTGTGACCGCCGGAGAAGCGGAGGGCGCGGCAGGCGGCGCGGCTTGAGCCGGCGGCGCGGGCGGCAGAGCAGTCTGAGCATGAAGCGCGGGGACGCTGAGGGCGAGCGTCGCCGCGAGAAAGAAGCCGTTCATAAAGAAGCCGTTCATAGAGTCTCCTTGGCCGCCTGGAAGCGGAAATAGTTGTCGCCGATCTTGATCTCGTCCCCGGTTGAGAGAATGGCCCGCTGAACGCGCGTGCCGTTAATATAGACGCCGTTCGCGCTGCCGAGATCGCTCACGGTGAACTGACCCTGGCTGTCCCGCAGCAGCCGGGCATGGCGGCGGGAAACTGTGTTCTCGGCTAAAACAATTCCGTTGTCGCCGTCCCGCCCGATCACCACGTCGCCGTCGGTCAGGGCAAAGGTGCTGCCTGCCGCCAGCCCTTGCAGGCCAACCAGCGCGGGGATGTCCGACAGCGCAAGCTCCGGGCCGCGTCCCAGCCGGGCGGCGGACGGCGCGGGCGGCAGGCTCGCTTCTTCAGGAATAGGCTGCGGCACCCGCTTTTCGGGAGTATAAGTCGGCGGCTCCGCCGGCGCTTCTTCTTCAGTGAGCGCGGCGGGGTCCGCCACTTCTACGCCCGCCCGCCGGGCCAGCTCCCGCAGCGGCTCGCCGCGTGTTCGCACCAGATGCAGCACAACCCAGCCGACGCCGCCGGCAAGCACCAGGCTGAACAAGCCGGTGAAGAGCTGTCCTGCCAGGCTGCCTTTGTCATCAGGCTGGCCGCTGCTTTTTGCGGCACTGTCTTTCGGCGGCGCAGCGGGCGCAGCCGCCGGAGCCGGAGCGGAAACCGGGTGAAAATCGGGCAGCGACAGCGCAACCGGCAGCGGCGCTCCGCTGAGGCCGATAGACACTTGATGGGAAGCCACTTCGCCGGTGTGCGCGTCCATGACAAACAGATGGTCCCCGGTCGTCACCGGCACAGTAATCTGCACGGTCTTTTTGTGCGTGACCGTGACCGGCATCGTCCCCACCGGGCCGTCTTTGGACTGCACCCAGTAGGAATACGAGTCGGCGCTCGGCAGGGTCAGCGAAAGCGGCGCGGGCGCGGCCTGAACAGCAGCCGCCAGAAGAAGCAGGCACAGGGAAAAAAATGTCGTCATAGATTAAGCAGCCTCGGCGCGGCGGCGGTCCGCGTGGCAAAACGCAATCGCGGCAGGCAGGTGATCAATTAAATCAGTCGCGATGAGGCCGGCGGGTCCGCCCTGAGCCGCCGCAGCAAGATCACCCGTCAGTCCGTGCAGGTACGCCCCGATGGACGCCGCTTCCCACGGGGCGATCTCGGAACCCAGCAGCGCAGCCAGATGGCCGGTCAGCACGTCCCCGGACCCGCCGGTCGCCATGCCGGGGTTGCTTGTCGTGTTGACCGCCAGCCGCCCATCAGGAGACGCAATCAATGTTCGTGCGCCTTTCAGCAGGACCACGCACCCATAGTTTTGCGCCGCCGACTCTGCTGCCGCACGCCGGTCGGCCTGCACGGCCTTTGTATCGGTCCCCAGCAGCCGGCCCATTTCACCGGGATGGGGGGTCAGCACCGTGGCTGCCTGCCGTGATTTCACCAAAGACGCGCCGTGGCGGGGTTCTTTCGCCAGGCAGTTCAGCGCATCGGCATCAATTACGAGCGGCACAGGGCAGCGCGAAACAAACTCTCGGACAAACTTGCGGAGGTCATCGTTCTCAGCTCCGCCCAGACCCGGCCCAATCGCTGCGACGGTTCCTTTGGCGGCAAGCGTCAGCGCGGCGTCTACGACCTGGGCGCTGAACGTGCCTTCGGCAGTTTGCGGGAGGCCGTGGGTCATTACCACCGGACTGACCCGCGCCATCAGCGCAGGCTGGATGCCGGCCGGGACTGCCAGCGTCACCAGCCCCGCCCCAGTCCGCGCCGCCGCTTCGGCGCTTAAAGTCGGCGCTCCGGCAAAGCCCGCCGATCCGGCAAAGACTGTGACATGGCCGAACTTGCCTTTGTTGCTGTCGCGCCCGTTGACCCGCGCCGGCAGCCAAAAGGCCGCGTCGGCCGCTTCCGTCGCCATGACTTTGACATCGTCCGCCGCCATGACCTCTCGCGGCATTCCAATGTCGGCGACTATCAGCTCGCCGGCATATTCCGCGCCGGGATACACCATCAGGCCCAGCTTCGGCAGCGCAAACGTCACCGTCAGCGTGGCCTTGACGCACGCGCCGTCTACGCTTCCGGTGTCGGCATTCAGGCCCGACGGCACATCCACCGACACAACCGGGCAGCCTTCGTCGTTGATGGCGCGGATCGTTTCCGCGAGAGCGCCTTCAACGCCGCCTTTGATGCCGGTGCCGAGCAGGGCGTCCACAAGAAGGTCAATGCTTCGGTACAGGTCCGGGAACAGGCGCATTTCTAAGCCGAACGCCTGCGCCATTTTGTAGTTCACGGCGGCGTCGCCCGCGTAATCCGACGGCTCCGCCGCCAGATGCACGGAGACTTCCGCGCTGAAGCGAACGGCTAAGTGCCGGGCAATTGCCAGGCCGTCGCCGCCGTTGCTGCCTTTGCCGCAGACGACCGCGATGCGCTTACCTTTTAACGGCCCAAAGCGTTCGGCGATGACTTCCACGACGCGCAGGGCGGCATTTTCCATCAGCACAATGCTGGGAACGCCATACTCTTCCACCGTGCGCCGGTCCATTTCGCGCATCTGCGCCGCAGTCGTTAATTTGAGCATAAAGGATACCTCAGTTGCAAGAAACCTACCCCGGCGCAAGCGCCGGGGTAGGTCTCATCAGTCAAACACGCTTGAAACCCGCTTGCGTTCTTCGGCATCAATCGGCGAGACCGAAACTGCCCCGGCATTTTCTTGCACCTGCGCCGGAGTTTTCGCGCCGGCAACCACCGAGGACACGTCCGGGTCATCCAGCACAAAGCGCAGGGCGGCCTGAGCCGATGTGCGGAGGCCGCCGCGCCGCAGAAAGTCCAAACGCCCGGCGGTCTCGGCCATGGCCGACAAGTACTCTTGCGGCAGCGCGGCCCGAATGTCGCCGTCCCCGAAAGAAGCATCTCGGCCATATTTGCCCGACAAAAACCCGTTTGCCAGCGGCTCACGGGCCAGAATGCCGACGCCGCGCTTTTGGGCCAGCGGCAGCAGCGCCGCCCGTGCGCCCTGATAAAAGACGCTGTACCCAACTTCCAGCACGTCCACCGGCAGACGGTTTTGCAGCAGCCACACCCCGTCCGCAGGATCAGCGACGGACACGCCGAAGAAGCGCAGCTTGCCGGAGCGTTTCAGTGCGTCCAGCGTGTCCCAGACTTTCCAGCGATCCAGTTCCTCTACCGGCGGGTTCATCAAAAGAAACACGTCCAATGCCTCGCGCCGCAGGCGCAGGAGGCTTTGCTGCACGGCATGGGCCAGTGCAAGCGGCGTCCAGTCTTGTTCCAGCGTGCCGTCGCGGCGATAAAAATTGATGCCGGCTTTGGTCACGACAACCGGCGGCGGACCGGGCCACTCGCTGAACGCTTCTCCCAGCAGCGCCTCAGAATGGCCGTGGCCGTAAACATCCGCGGTGTCAAAGAGTGTGACACCGAGTTCCAGCGCCTTCTGAATGGCGGCACGCGAAACGGCGTCGTCGGTGTCGCCATACGAGTTGCCGAACGCATTACCGCCGACGGCCCAGCCGCCAAAGCCAAGCTGCGAAACGCGCAGGCCGGTTTTTCCCAGCCGCCGAGTGTTCATAGGATTATGTTATCTCAGGGGCGTTTAAGACGCCGCGCCGAATGGCTTCTTGGCTTTCAGCTTTTCTTGGCTTTCAGTTTTTCTTCCAGCCGCCGGGCCTCCGCGCGTTCCGTCAAATACGCTTTGGCATCAAAGGCGGGGAACTTACTACCGAGCGCCAGCGCCACATCATCCGGCAGCGGCAGGGCCGTGACTTCGCTTAAAAAGTTTGCATCTCGGCTCTGAATGGCAGACAAATAAAGCAGACCGCTGTCAAACAGCGTTTTGGTGTTCTGCGGCGCGTTCGGCGTCTGCGCCCGCAGGCTGACGCCGTGCCGGAACGCATAAAAGCACAATTTTTTGTAGCGGTCGAGTGAGTTCATCCTGCCCCCTAGTGGTATACGTTTTAGTATACCCATTGTTGCCGGATTGCAGAATAGCGCGTAGGGGACAGGGCTTGCCCCTGCTCTCTTTTCGGCATTTGCCTTTTTGGGCAGAAAGCGCGAAGATAGGAAGCGGAAGATAGGAAGCGGAAGAAGGAAGCGGAAGAAAATGAGGGCGGGGGCAAGTCCTGTCCCCTACGAGTGGACAGTTTGGAGCCGGGCATCCGGCTCCGCGCTTGTGCCGCGCTCTGCCCGGCGGGCGCGTTTGTTGCGGTACATTTGATGGTCGGCGATTTCTACTAAATCCATCTCAGATTGGGAGTCCTGGGGATACAGTGCCAGGCCGATGCTGGCTCCGGCGGCAGCGGCGGAAAATTCCGGGTGGCCCGCAAGTTCGGCCTCAATCCCGCGCTGCAAGCGGGCCAGCACGGCTTCGGCCTGCGGGCGGTCCAGACCTTCCAGCGCCAGCAGAAACTCGTCGCCGGAACGACGCCCCACAATGTCCCCTTTGCGGGCATGGAGGCGGCAGGCTTCGCCGACGAGCCGCAGCAGTTCGTCGCCCGCCGCGTGGCCGAAGCGGTCGTTGACCCGCTTCAGGCCGTCCACGTCCAAAAACAGCAGCGCGAACGGCTGCTGCCGCTGAATGTGCCGGTGCAGGTACTGCGTGGTCTTGCGCCAGGAAGCGAGACCCGTCAGCGTATCGGACTCGGCATCACGCGCCGATTCCAGCATCTCAAAGTAGTTGTTGCCGCTCATCAGTAAGGCTTCGTAGATCAGCGCCGTCAGCGGCAGCGTCGCCCAGCCCCATTGCACCCAGAACAGCAGCATGACCAGGCCGCCCAAGCTTTCCACATAGTCAAAAAATGAAAACATGGGGTCAAGCAATGTCTGCCGGAGCGGGACATCGTTGCGCGTGTAGATCACCACAGCCATGTAAGGCCGGTTGATCAGCTCAGTCGTGATCAGCAGCATCGCGCAGACCGGCAGCAGGATCGCCGTGGGGTGCCGGAAAAAAGTCGCGCAGTCGGCAGGCGCGAGAACAGGAACGCCGCCCAGCTTCTGGTACAGCCAGCCGCCCAGCCAGTATAGCGCCGGCAGATAAAAGAAGTTGGAAAGCGGCGGCAGAAAGTTTGTCCGGTACAGCCGCCAGTGGACCGGCGCCATGACCAGGCTGGACAGCAGGCTGACAGCAAGCACCGTCGCCGCTCCCCCATGCAGAAGCGCGATCAAGATGAGGGCGTCCCCTGACGCCTGGTGCAGCGTCGGCTTGCCGTCCGCCGCCCGGTGCATGACCACCGCCCGCAGGTTGAGCAGGGCGATCATCCCGCTCAGAAGGACCGCTTCCTGCCACGGGATTTCCCAAAAGTGGCGCACGAAGACAGACACGCAGGCATAGGCCCCGCCAAGCAGGGTGAGCCATCTCACAAACAAATAGCACTGGTTTTTGGAGAAGAAAGACGGCATTTCGTTTCTATTGTCGGCAGGCACCTCCCGAATTCACAGAAAAAAACGCCCCAAAAATAAGTCCGGCACCTTTAGCAGTGAGCCGTAGTTTCCAGAGCGGCATAATCAAAGCGTCAGACAAATTCTGCCTGACATCCTTTGCACTCGACAAAGGCAAACCACGCGAAAGCGCGGGACGCAAAGCTACGGGCCTTCCTTTCTTGAAACAGAAATGGCCGCCGGGCCGCCGAACTGCGGCGATTACGAAGGAAAACCCAATGAAACAAACTCTCGGAACAAACACGAAACATTCAAATGCGAAACGCTCAAAAATCGGCGTCATTGCCGGCGCGGCGGCGTTGCTCGGCACGGCCCCGCTGGCGGCTGCCGCCGGCACCCCCCAGGGACGCACGGATAAGGCCGACGCGCAAGTCGGCCAGATGCTGGCCGCCAAACCGGCACATGGCCCCTGCACGGTAATCGCCAAAGTTGACGGCGGCTTGTCGGCCGCTCAGCAGGCGCAGCTTGCCGCACTGGGAGCCGATATTACCCGGCATTTCGGCTTTATTCACTCGGTTGCGCTGACTTTGCCCGCGCATAATCTCCGCAAGCTGGCCGCGCTGCCGTTTATCTCGCATCTTTCCTATAACGGCGCCGTAAAGAAGTGCGACTTGTTTACCGTCGCGTCCAGCGGCGCGGGCTACGCTTACCAGCAGTACGGGCTGACCGGCCAGGGGATTGGCGTCGCCGTGCTGGACAGCGGCACCCGCGATGTCGCAGACTTAAACGACACTGTGACCGGCTCCCCGCGCGTGGTCACGAAGCAGTGCTTCGTGCCGGGAACTTATGATCCCACCGACTGGTGCGGCCACGGCACCCATGTCGCCGGCATCATTGCCGGGAGCGGCCAGGCTTCGACCGGGTCCCAGGATACAAAAACATTCTATGGCATCGCCCGCCGGGCAACTTTGATCAATGCGCGGGTGCTGGATCAAAACGGCCAGGGCAGTGTCAGCAGTGTTCTCGCCGGGCTGCAATGGGTTGTCGCCAACAAAAACGCCTACAACATCCGGGTCATCAATCTTTCCCTCGGCCACCCCGTTGGCGAAAGCTACACCCAAGACCCGCTCTGCCAGGCCGTCGAAGCCGCCTGGAAGGCCGGCATCGTCGTGGTCTGCGCGGCGGGCAACAACGGACGCGAAAACGGGATGAGCGCACCCGGCGCGGCGAATGAAGGCTGGGGGATCGCTTACGGCTCCATTCAGTCGCCCGCCAATGATCCGTATGTCATCACGGTGGGGGCGACCAAGTCTATGGACGGCGTGCGTGGCGACGACCGCATCGCGACGTATTCCAGCCGAGGACCCAGCCGCCTGGATTTGGTGCTGAAGCCCGACATCATCGCGCCGGGAAACCGGGTGGTTTCTTTGTACGCCTTCAATACCACTTTGTATTCCTGGAACACGGCCACCGGCAACGGGCTGCCGCTGGACTCCTATCAAAAAATCAATACGAACATGATGTCGCCGGACTACTTTGTGCTGTCGGGAACGTCCATGGCCTGCCCGGTGGTTTCCGGGGCAGCGGCCTTGATGCTGCAAGCCAATCCCACTCTGACGCCGGACACGGTGAAAGCCCGGCTGATGTCCTCCGCCGACAAATGGCTTGACCCCAGCGGCAATGCCGACCCCTGCACCTACGGCGCAGGCTACCTGGACATCCCGGCGGCCCTCGCCAGCACGGTGACGCCGACGCAGCCTGCCCTCAGCCCGCAGCTTTCGGTGATTAACGGCACGATCTCCATCAACACAAACGTCATCGGCGCGGCCGGTGTTTGGGGCAGCAAGGCCATCAGCGGCGTCAGCACGATCTATGGCAGCAAGGCCGTCAGCGGCGTCAGCACCATTGCCATGAGCAAGACCCTCTCAGGCGTCAGCACCATTTACAGCAGCAGCGTCTGGTCGGACAAGACCCTCAGTGGCTCCAGCACGGCGGCGGTTGACCTGTCCAGCATCGCCTTGAACGGCGAATAATCAGGTGCGGCCTGGGGCGAATAATCAGGTGCGGCCTGGGGCGAAAAAGCGGGAGGCTGTGACGCCTGCCGCTTTTTTTGCGCTGTTTTTTTGCGCGGCGCTGGGAAGCAGGCAGGAAACCGGCGCAGGTCTGCCGAACCATGCCCCTATGACCAAGACACTCTTGACGCGGCGCGATTTGGCCCGGCAGGCTTTAGCCGGAGCCGCCGGCACCCTGCTTGCGGCGCTGCCCCGTCCGGCCCACGCCCAGGTCGTTGACCCGTCGCCCGCTGTCCCGCCGCCGCTGCCTCCAGCGCCTGCGCTCGCTCCTACGCCAAACCCAGTTCCGACCCAAACAACTCCTATGACTACACCACCAATCACTGAAGGCACGCTTTTGACCCAGATGGTGCCGCTTGCCGCCGGCTACACGCTGTCGGACACGCAGGCGAAAGAAGTGTCCAAACAGCTTCAAGATTATCCCGGCCCTTTCGCCAAAGCCCGCGCGTATGCGCTTCCCGACGACATTGGTCCGGCGTTTGCCGCCACAGCGCCAGTGCGGAAGGAGCGTGTGAAATGAGAGCTTCTCCCCCTCCTGCGCCCATGAGCGACCTTGAGCTGGTATTCGCCACAGCAGCCGAACAAAGCGAGGCCCTGCACCGAAAGCAGACCACGTCGGTTGCACTGACCACGCTGTATCTGGACCGGCTGGAACACCTGGGGCCGGGGCTTGGCGCAGTCGCCCATGTGACGCGCCCGCTGGCGCTGGTGCAGGCGGCGCAGGCCGACCGGGAGCGTCAGGCCGGCCGCGTGCGCGGCCCGCTGCACGGCATCCCGTTCGGCGTCAAAGATTTGCTGGCAACGGCAAACGATCCGGCCGAATGGGGCAGCCCGGCCCACAAAGGCCAAGTCTTTGATTATAATGCGTTTGTCGTGGAGCGTCTGCGGGACGCCGGGGCAGTGCTGCTGGGGAAGCTGGCGATGGTGGAGCTTGCGGGCGGCGGCGGCTACCGCTACGGCAACGCGTCGTCTACCGGCCCGTGCCGGACGCCCTGGGACACCGACCACTGGGCGGGCGGGTCGTCTTCAGGGTCAGGTTCGGCCACGGCGGCGGGTTTAGTCGGCTTCGCCATCGGCTCCGAGACCTGGGGGTCCATTGTTTGTCCGGCGTCGTTCTGCGGCGTGTCCGGCCTGCGCCCGACGTTTGGCCGGGTCAGCCGCCACGGCGCGATGGCCCTGTCGTACACAATGGACAAGCTCGGCCCGATGGCCCGCTCGGCGGAAGACTGCGGCCTCATTTTAGACGCCATTTCCGGGCAGGACCCGCAGGACGCCACAACGTCCGAGCATAGCCGCTTCCATCGCGGCAAGCCGCGCTCAATCAAAGGAATGCGCCTCGGCATCATCCGGCCCGATTACCATGACGGCGACAAGCACGGCAAGGCCCAGCCGGAAACCGAAACCGCGTTTGAAGGGGCTTTGGGCGTCTTGACCGGCCTCGGCGCGACTCTCACCGATGCGGCCCTGCCGGATATTCCGATGGGCGCCGCCGCCGGGACCATTATCAGCGTGGAGGGTTCAGCAGCCTTTGAGACAGTCATTCGCGACGGGCCGCGCCTGGCAAAACTGGTCGATGACGAACAGCAGGGCGGCCTGCTGGCCGGATTAGTGATCCCCGGCGTGGATTATTTGCGAAGCCTCCGCATCCGCACCGCCGCCCAGCGGGCGATGGCCGATTTTATGACCCATTACGATGCGCTGGTTGCACCGGGAATGCTGCAAGTTTCCCTGCCGCTCTCCGAGAGCTTGGACGATTACTTTGTCGGCAGCGACAAAGGTCTGAGCGGCATGGGCAACCTGTGCGGCCTGCCCGCGCTCTGCGTCCCGATGGGATTCGGCCCCGGCCACCTGCCGCTTGGTTTGCAGTTTGTCGGCGCAGCCTACGACGAGGAAACCCTGCTGTCCCTCGGCGTCGCCTACCAGGGCCTGACGGACTGGCACCACCAGCGCCCGCCCGGCGCGTATGGGGCGTAGAATAACACGGGGCTGAACCCCCGTGCTTTGAAGTGCAACTCCCCGCCTTCGCGGGCAGAGGAAATGCAGAAGGTGTGAAAATCTTCGCCCGCGAAGGAAAATCTTCGCCCGCGAAGGCGGGAGTTTGCCCTTTGAAGCACGGGGGTTCAGCCCCGTGTTTTTCCCCGCACCGCCTCCATCAGCCCCGCTTCATCTTCCACCGCCATCTCGATTCGCAGTGCATACAGCGGCAGACTAACCTCTACGGAGAACGGCCACTTGACCGCGTCTTTTTCCGTCATCACCAGCGCCGCCGCCCCGGCTTGCTCCGATTCTTGAACGACTGCTCTGGCTTCGGCAGCCGTCACGGCCTGATGGTCCGCCCAGGCTTTTTGGTAAACAATCGCCGCGCCTGTGCTGCGCGTCAGCGTGCCGATAAACGATTGCGGCTGCGCGATGGCGGCCACGGCGGCCACCGGCAGGCCCGCAAGTTCGGAAAGCGGCCTCAGTGGGGAAGAAAGCGCGTCGGCAGGAACCAGCCCCGCCGCCTGATGGTCGGCGAAGAACAGCCGCGCTTCGGGCGCAAGGCTGGCCACGGCTGCCGCCAACTCGCCGCGCTGCGCCGAAGGCAGCTCGCTTGACCGCGTCGCGACCACCACTTTGGCCCGGCTCAAGTGCCGTTTCGGCTCCCGCAGCAGGCCGCGCGGCAGGGGAAATCCATTGTCAAACGGACGCCGCGCATCCAGCAGAACAACATCTAAGTCCCGCGCAAGCTGCCAGAATTGAAAGCCGTCGTCCAGCACCAGTACGTCCAAGTCAAACAAGCGCATCGCTTCCCGGCCCGACAGCCGCCGGTCTTTGCCGACCAGCACCGGCACGCCGGGCAGAGTGCGGGCCAGCAGATGGGGTTCATCCCCTGCCTCTTGTGCCGAAAGCAGCACCCGCCTGTCGGTTCCCGACACCAGCCGCACATTTTGACTTGCCCCGCCGTGTCCTCGGCTCAGAACCGCGACCCGCTTGCCTTGGGCCGTCAATTGACGACAAAGAAACTGCGTCATGGGCGTCTTGCCCGTCCCTCCAACCGTCAGATTGCCGATACTAATAATTGGTATCGGCAGATGATCCCGGCGTCTTAGCCCCACCAGCTCGGCAAACAAATAGGCTTCCAGCCCGGCATCATAGAGCGATGCCAGCCCGCCCAACATGCCCCGCGTCACATCCGCGCCAACGCCGGGCCGCTCCGGCTCACCGATAGCATCTAACATATATGTTTGGAGGCTGCCGATAATGCGCTCCGTTCCTGCCATAGCGTAAAGAAACCCGGCATTGAAATGCCAGGCTAATGAAGCAAGGGAAGTCCCTGCGGGACTGAAGATTGGTTCTTTTGGCTGCTCCTCAGTATATGCCTGCGGCATTACTGCGTATATGCCTGCGGCATTACTGCGTATCGGAGGCACTTTCTGTCCTTGAATAGCCTGGCACTTCTAGTGCCGGGTTTCTTCCGAAAAGCCGCTTATCCACTCTGACAGGAACAATCATGCCGATACTGCGCTGTCATATCGTTCGCTCCTCGTGAACTGTGTACTCGGTGTAGACTTTGTCGGCGTCAAACGAATAGGCGCGGTATACGACATTTCCGTCAAACTTCAGCATGTCGCGCATTCGGTCACGGATCACGGGCCGGATGATGCGCGGCAAAGCTTGATCGCGGTCGACCCATTCTACGCTCAGACTTTCGGCGCTTGGCGTCGGCTCGCCGGAAACATACGCGCACAGAAAGTCAAACATGACGATGTGGGACTGGACATTGGAATACACGCCGGCCAGCTTGCCGACTGTCACGGTGATGCCTGTTTCCTCCCGCACTTCGCGCTGCAAGGCCGTGCTCAAATCTTCGCCGAGTTCCACCTGCCCGCCGGGGAATTCCCAGTCGCGGCGCGGGCTGCGGATCATCAAAACGCGGCCCTTAGCGTCTTGAACTAAACCCGCAACGGCGATAATATGTTTGGGGGGGGCCATGACCTGTGATGCTTATCCTTTTCGGTTCCCCACCCACATTTAACGGTGGTGGGGGCTGGGGGGACTCTGCTTCGGCTCCAAGCGCCCGGCGCTCAGCACCGGATTCGCGCCGGCTTCCAGCTCGGCTTGACGCTCTAATGCATCAATGGCCGCGCCGATGCGGTCGGCCCACAGCTTTTGGTCTTCTTCGCTTTTGGCGTCGGCAGGAATGTAAATCGGGTCGCCGTAAATCCAGACGGCACGGGAGAAGGGGCGCGGGATTAAATAGCCATCCCAGGAACGAGACAGCTTGCGGGGATAAGCGCTGATGCCGGCGGGAACAATCGGGGAGCCGGACTTCTGGGCGAGAAAAATTGCGCCGGGCTGGACGACATGGCTGGGGCCGCGCGGGCCGTCGGGAGTAAACGCCAGGGTCGCGCCCTTTTTAAGCTGCTTGGTCACGGCAAGCGCCGCCTGCACCGCGCCGCGAGCCGACGTTGACCCGCGCACGGTCTGCCAGCCGAAGCGCCTAAAAATCTGGTTCTGGTACTCGCCGTCGCGCGACGTGGAAATGATCGCCCAGTAGCCGCGCTTTCGAAAACGCGAGATCGGCAGCATGGTCCGCCCATGCCAGGTCACAAGAATGAGGCCCTGGCCGGTGTCCTGAAGCGCACGCACCCGTTCTTCGCCGATGACGCGCAGGCGCACGGTCAGCGTCAAGAGGCGCACAAACCAGTAGACCAGAAATGAAACGATGCGGTACTTCATGGCGTTGCGTTAGGGCGGCCTTCAATCTAGGGCAGAGCGGCAGCCTTCAAGCTAGGGTCCAGGCGCTCCTCACCCGCCTGGCCGTCTTCCTCCGGGTTATCTTCAGCGGGGTTTTCCCACGGGTACTTCTTTTCGTGGAAGCGCTCGTACAGGTGCCGGTACAGGCCGTCCGGCAGGCGCATGAGCGCGTCATGCGAGCCGCTTTCCATGATTTCTCCCGCCTGCATCACGAGGATTTTGTGGGCATTCCGAATAGTGGACAGGCGGTGCGCGATGACCAGCGTGGTCCGCCCGCGCATCAGAGTTTCTAAGGCTTCCTGCACGATCTTTTCCGACTCGGCATCCAGCGACGAGGTAGCTTCATCTAAAATCAAGATGCGCGGGTCTTTTAAAAGGGCGCGGGCAATGGAAACGCGCTGACGCTGCCCCCCCGACAACTGCTTGCCGCGCTCGCCGACCACGGTGCTGTACCCCAGCGGCATGACCGCCGGATCGGAAATAAACGAGTGAGCGTTTGCCGCACGGGCCGCCGCTTCAATCATGGCGTCGGTCGCTAGGGGATTGCCGTAGGCGATATTGTCCCGGATCGTTCCCCCAAACAGCACGGTTTCCTGGGGAACAATGCCGATCTGCCGCCGCAATGAGGTCAGGGTCACTTGGCGTATGTCATGCCCGTCCACGCGGATTGTACCCGCCTGCGGGTCATAAAAACGCGGGATTAAATCGGCCAATGTGCTTTTGCCTGCGCCGGATAATCCGACCACGGCAACCACTTCGCCGGGGTGCATCGTAAACGAAATGTCGCGCAAGACCGGCGTTTCCGGGTTGTAAGCAAACGCGACATGCTCAAACTCGACTTTGCCGTCGACTTCGTGCAGCACGGCGGCTCCGGGCGCATCTTGAATCTCCGGCTGGACATTCAAGACCTGCTCAAAGATGCGACCTGCCCCCGCTTGAATCTGCTCCCAGACGACCTTGACATTGCCGAGCGAGCTGACGCCGTTTGCAATCCGGTTGACCAGCAGAATAAATGCGCCCAGCAGTCCAATCGTGAGTGCGCCGGTGATCACTTCACGACCGGCAATCCAAAGCGCCAGCGCGATTCCGGCGGCTCCCAGCAGGTCCGTCGCCGGCTTGATTTTCGCTCCCTGCCGCATCGCCAGCATCGCCCGGTTCTTTGCTTCCAAGTTTTCCGCACCGAAGCGCCGCACTTCCTGCGGCTCCGCCGAGAACGACTGAATGATGCGTATCCCGCTCAGCGTTTCTTCCATGATGCTGTTGACATCCGCCAGCTTGTCCTGAGTCCGGGTGGTCATGCTTCGGATCAGACTTGTAATGCGCCCGATGGTCAGCGCCATCAGCGGCACCACAACAAGAGTTGCCAGCGACAGCTTCCAGTCAATCTTGAAGATGGCATACACGCCGCCAATCACCAGAAGCGGAGCCGAGGCGACATCTTTCAGCCCGGCCAGAACCCCTTGCAGCAGCGGCACGTCGTTGTTGATGGTGGACATCAGCGCCCCCGTGCGCTGCCCGTGAAAGAAGCGGAGCGACAGGCTTTGCAGATGCCGGTAGATGTCATCACGCAGCCGCACTCCCAGCCGCTGCCCCGCTTCCGCGAACCAGACCGTGTCGGCATAATTAAACGCCGCGCGAACGGCATACAGCGAGACCAGCATGACGCTGACCCAGGTGAGCGTCGCAAACTCATGGGCCGGCGTCAGCGGATGGCTTGGGGACGGAGCCGCCGTGTCCAAAAACGACTTGATCAGAAGCGCGACGGTCAGATCAATCGCGCCGGCCACCTGTGCGGCGATCAGCGCCCCCCACAAATACCGCTGATCGGGGCGAATATAAGACCAAAGCCGCTGCCAGACATCGCGAGAATTATTCATAGTGAGTTACTATACCTGTCAAAACATAAATTATCCATGAATAACCAGGCGCAAACTCAGCAGCAGCACAAATATCAGCGCGAACAGCGCGGAGGTCTGCTCGCGGTTCCTGAAAGACTGCGCCCATTCAAAACTGCCGGTGCCCGTCGTTCGAGGCCACGGCGAGGGCAAAAGGCGCGGAACTCGACGCACATACTCTAAATACGGCTCGCCGAACTTATGGGTCAAGAACTTTTCTTCGTAAAAGATGGCCGCAAGATGGAAAACCAAAAATAGGGTCAGCGTAAACAAAACGCCCCACACGCCGAGGCCCGAAACCAAACCGTAGCCGACCGCCAGCAGCAGCGAGCCGAAGTACAGCGGGTTCCGCACATGGGCATACGGCCCCCCGGTTGCAATGACGGCATCTTTCGAGATGTAGCCTGCCGACCAGAACCGGACGATTTCGCCCAGCACGACCAGCGCAATTCCCGCGCCATACGCCGCCCAGCCGCCGTCCCGGCGATGAAAAGACAGCGCCAGCGCCAGCAGCAGCAGCGGAATGAGCCAGGTAAAGACGGTGCGCCGCCGCACCAGAAACGGCGGTGGACCAGCCGGCGACGAGTTTTCAGGCATCGTACTATTTTCAGAAGAGAGCATTACTTGTTTGCGTCCCCCACCCCTTACCGCTCAATCAAATCCAGCAGCAGGGCCGCCGCGCGGTCTACGCCGCCCGGTTCGCCGAGGCTTTTTAAGACCAGCTCGTTTAAACGCTCTTTGAGGGCCAAAATGCGGCCCGGCTCAATCAAGAGGTCTACGGCGAGATCGGCAATGGCTTCCGGGCTGGCCTCCTCGCCGATCAGCTCGGCAAAGATGCGCTCGTCCGCGAGAATGTTCGGCATTCCGATATGCGAGATGTTCAGGCTGCGCTTTCGCAGGAACCACTCCACGGCCATTGTCTTCGGGCCGTTGTAGACAATCACCATCGGCTTCTTCAAGATCATCGCTTCTAAAGTCGCCGTGCCGGCTTTGGTCAGCACCAGATCAGAGCGCGACAACGTATCCCAGGTCAGCCCTTCGCAAATGACCAGCGGCGCGAGCGCGGAATGTTTCGGCATCGTTTTCCCAGTCGGCACGTCCGAGGCGGACACAACCAGACCTTCATTGGTGACAAGCTGCGCGGGGGCCGGCGGCAGTGCGGCTTGGGCCATCTGGGCCAGTTTGTCCCCGGCGTGCGCGAGAAAAACTTGCAGGCGGCCGGCCCGCCCCCCGGCTTGCTGCTCGCGCCGGATCAGTTCCTCTGCCTGCGCCCGCGCTTCGGATGAGGCCAGCGCCACCACAAACTGTACCCCCGGAATGCGGTGCGAAATCTCGCCGGCGGCGCCGACCAGCAGCGGCAGGATGTGGCGGATTTCGCCCCGGCGGCTCCCCGGCAGCAGCGCCACAATCGGGCGGTGCGGGTCCAGGCCGAACCGCGCGTACCATTCGGTATCGGACAAGGACGGCTTCACCAAATCCAGCAGCGGATGGCCGACAAAATGCGCGTCCATGCCGCGCTCCTTCAGCGACGTTTCCGACCACGGAAACGGAGTGACCACCCGGTCCGCCCAGCCGCTCCGGCGGGATTTCGGCTGAGTCTTCACAGACTTGTTTCGCCGCCAGGACCCCGGCGGGAAATAATAAAAGACCGGGCAGCGCTTCTCGTCTTTCGCCGCCCGGCCAATCGGGACATTGAACGCGCCGGTGTCAATCAGCACCAGGGCATCCGGCGGGTCGCGTCGGACTTGGCGTTTTATGTCTGCCTGCACCTGGAGCAGACGCGGAATGTTTAAGAGCGTCTGGGCAATCCCGATGCTCGCCCAGGGTTCGCTGTTGTGCAGCAGACGGACGCCGGCTTCTTCCATGAAGTGGCCGCCAATGCCCCATGCTTCGACTTCACGCGGGGCGGCAAGGGTGCGAAGCGCCTTCAGCAGCGCCGCCCCCTGCCGATCCCCGGACACTTCCCCGGCCAGCATCATAATCCGCAGCGGCTTTTGGCCCATACCGGCGGGGAGCCTTTCTGGCTAATGCCGGGACGCATCGTTCTGGCGGCCGTTGGAGCCGAAGCGGATGGAGCGGATAAAGTCCAGCAGGTAATCGCGCTCCTGGCTCTGCTCCACTTCGTTTTCAATCGCTTCCACTGCCTGCGACATGTTCATCTCCGACCTGTACAGCAGCTTGTACGCCTGCCGCAGATCGGCGCGGACGGGGGACGACACCCCGGAGCGGCGCAGGCCGATCACGTTTAAATCCAAAACTTTGCAGGGGCGACCGTCACCCATCATATATGGCGGGATGTCCTGCACGACTTTGGAGTAGCCGCCGATCATCGCGAGGTGGCCGATCCGCACAAACTGGTGGACGCCGACAAAACCGCCAAAGTTCACGCGGTCTTCGACCAGGCAGTGGCCGGAAACTCCGGTGCTGTTCGCCATCGTAATCCCGCTGCCGATCTGGCAGTTGTGGCCGACATGGCAATAGGCCATAATGAGATTGTTGTCGCCGATCCGGGTCTCGTTGCCTGCACCCGCCGCCCGGTGGATCGTGACATGCTCCCGAATGATGTTGTTGTCGCCGATCACCAAAAAGCTTTTCTCGCCTTTGAACTTGCGGTCCTGCGGGATGCCGCCGAGGACCGCGCCGGAGAACACGTCGCACCCGGAGCCGATGGTGACATAAGGCTCAACAACGGCATGGGGGCGCAGGCGGGTGCCGCTGCCGATGACGGCTTCTTCGCCGATGACGACATAGGGGCCGATCTCGACATCGTCGCCGATTTTCGCGCTGGGATCAATCGAGGCTGTGGGATGAATCTTCATACAAAACTGTTGTCTTCTCTGCGTGTGAAAGCTGAAAAAATTAAAGTGCCGAGATCAAGTTCACTGGGGGCAGGGGCAGGACAAGGGCGAACATGATCTCCGCTTCGGCGGCTTCCTCACCCCCAACACGGGCCACGCATTTGACTTTGCCGGCATTGCCACGCAGGCGCAGCAGCTCCACTTCCACTTCCAGCGTGTCCCCTGGAACCACCGGGCGGCGAAATTTGGCGTTGTCCACGGTGCCGATATACGCCAGCTTGCCTTGATGCTCTTTGACAGACAAGATCATGACGCCGCCGACCTGAGCCATGATCTCAATGATCATCACTCCCGGCGTGATGGCACGCTGGGGAAAATGGCCTTGAAAGAACGGCTCGTTGACCGTGATGTTTTTGAGGCCAACCGCCCGCTTGCCGGGTTCCAGGGCTAAAATGCGGTCTACCAGCAGGAACGGGTAGCGATGCGGCAGGATTTGTTTGATGGCTTCAATATCCAGTTCAGGCAAAATGATCTCCTAGAGCTTGTCTTCCACGGATGCTTTTACGATTCTACTGCATGGCAGCCAGCAGACCGGCCAGCCTCACATTCAAAGCATGGCTGGGCTTGACGGCGAGGATTTCGGCGCAAAGCGGGCGGCCAGCCAGCGCGAGGTCTCCGATTAGGTCCAGCAGCTTGTGGCGGGCCAGCTCGTTGGGAAAACGGAGCGGCGTCTCGTACTGCGACTCGCCCAGCACCAGGGCATTGTCAAAGGACGCGCCGAGGCCAAGCCCCGCAGCCCGCAGCGCTTCAATTTCCGACAAAAAGCCGAACGTCCGAGCCGGCGCGACCTGCGCGATGTAATCGCCTGTCCTGCCGTCAAAAATCGCGGATTGGGTCCCCAAATACGCATGCTTCGGGTAGTCCAGCACGACCGAGGCTGAAAAGTGGTCCGACGGCAGCGCGGCAAGGGTTGAGCCGTTTTCCGAGACGAACAGCGGCTGAGTGAGGCGCAGCGGCGCAGCGGCTTGCGCGTGGCTTTGGATGCCTGCCGCATGAACGGCCGCAGCAAACGGCCCGGCGCTGCCGTCCATCGCCGGCACTTCGTAGGACCCGGCAGGCGGCCCGTCTATCTCCATGAAAGCGTCCTCTATGTGCAGGCCCGCAAGAGCCGACAGCAGATGCTCGACAGTCTGCACTTCAAAGTCGCCCGACTTCAAGCGCGTACAGCGGGACGTACCGGACACATTCGCCGCCAGGGCCGGAATTTCCTGCCCGTCCGACCGGCGGCGAAAGATCAGGCCGGCCCCGGAAGGCGCGGGCAGCAGACGAACAGAAGCGTCGGCCCCCGAATGCAGGCCGACGCCGGAAAGGACCGCGCTTGGAGCGGCAAGAGTGAATCGCGCCTGTTCGCTCACTCGGCTTGCGCCTCAGCCGCAGCGGACTTTTGAGATTCCAGAACCGCAAGCCGTTCTTCCAATTCTTTGATTTGCTTGTGCATCTCCGGCAGCTTGCCGTAGAGAACCTGCGCCCGCATTTCGTTGCCGTGCGGGCGGCCATACATCCCCGACACAAACGAATGCGGGTCCAAATCGCCGATGACCGCCGACTTCGCCGCGACAATGGTGCCGTCGCCAATGGTCACATGGTCCTTGATGCCGACTTGACCGGCGAGAATAACGCCGTTGCCGATGTCCACGCTGCCGGAAACGCCGACCTGGGCGACAATCACGCAGTTTTTGCCGACCGTGACATTGTGGCCGATATGCACTAGATTGTCTATTTTTGTCCCGGCCCCAATCCGCGTTGAGCCGGTCCGGGCGCGGTCAATGGTGACATTTGCGCCGATCTCGACATCGTCTTCCACAATGACGCGCCCGATCTGCGGAATTTTATAATGCCTGTTTTCAATGAACATATACCCAAAGCCGTCTGTGCCAAGCACGCTGCCGCTGTGAATGACGACGGCGTTGCCGATCTCCGTGTTGTCATGCAGAACAGCGTGCGGGTACACGACGCAGTTGTCGCCGACGGTCACATTGTCACCCAAGTAAACAAAGGGGTAAATGACGCAGTTCTGGCCGAGACGCACATTGTCGCCGATGACGGCCAGCGCATGGACAGAGGCGTTATGGCCGAACACGGCATGGTCGCCGATCACGGCGGTCGGATGGATACCCTGGTAGACTTTCGGCTCCGGCGCGAAGATACGGAGCGCCTGGGCAAACGCAAAGCGCGGGTTCTTGACGCGAATGAGCGGCTTGTTGGCGAGAGCGCCTTCCAGCTTCGGGCTGTTCGCCGGGGCAATCACCGCCGACGCACGGGAGCGTCCGGCGCTTGACAGCAGCTTGTCGGTCTCCGCGAACGTGATGTCCCCGTCCTGCGCGTCTTCAATGCTGGAAATGCCGCGAATGGAAATGGTTTCATCCCCTTCCACAGACCCTTCAATGAGCGCGGCCAGTTGTCCCACAGTTGTTTGCATGGTGTTTTCTCCAGCGTACCTTTAGACTTTCGCTTAGAACTTTCGCTTATGCTTTAGCCCGTACCCGACTTCGCCAGTGCCTGTTCCAAATCCGCCGTCATGTCCCGGTCGCCGGGGCGCGGCGAGCCGAACGTGATGTCCCAGTGGTGCGCCGCCGCCGCGTCCAGCGCCGAGGCCCGCGTGTCTTCATAAAGCGCCTGCACCCAGCGCCCCCGCTGCGCCAAAAGCTTGGCCCGCGCCCCGCGCAGGCTTGCCGCCGAGAGTGACGCCCGTGCTGCACCCGGCCCGCTTGGCAGGATCAGCGTTCCGGCCTCGCCCGCCGCCGGAACGGAAACAGGTTCGGGCTGAGCCAGGGCATTGAGAAGCGTCTGACGCTCCTGGGACAAGCGCCGCTTTTGAGCCGTCAGCACCCGCACGTCATCCGCTTCTAAACGCGCGGCCAGGGCGCGGCCCTGCGTCTGCACATAATCCAAACGCGCCTGGCGCTGACGCTGGATTTCGGCCAGCCGGGCCGCTCGCGCTGCTTCGCGGGTCTGAATGCGGGCGGCGATCAGCGCCTGCAAGCGGTCCCGGTCGGCCTGAACTTTTTGTTTCAGTCGAGACAGCCTCGGCGCAGGCGGCGTTGAATTGTCCCAGTAGTCCAGCGTCTGAGTTAAAGTCACGACGTTTGCTTGCAGCAGTTGCAGCGTCAGGTCCGTCGAGATTTCCGCCGTTCGCGTCGGAATCGGAAAAAGCTGCCGGGCGCTGCGCTTCCACAAATCCTGCTGCCGGCTGATCTGATCTTCCCGCGCAATTTTTCGGCGGCGGTTCAGGCCGGTGATGAGGTCCGCTTGGACCGCGCCCAGATGCCGTGCGATTTCGCCTGCTTCTTTTGCCGAAGCGCTGCCTGCCTTCGGCACCGCACTCAGGCCGGCAGCCGGCGGCAGGACAGCCAGCGTTGGGTCCGCCTGCCCGGCGCCGGGCAGGTCTTGGGCGGCGGCATCCAGCCGGGCGAGGGCGGCATCATACTGGCCGAGGCCGTTCCAGCCGGGCTGATGCCTGACCAGGACCGACAAATCGGCGTACCCAGAGATGACGTGCGGCGCGACAGCAGGGGGACGGCCCGCGCAGCCGCCGCAAAGCCCAAGTCCCAGCACGGCAAGCGTGAGCTTGCTTGTTGACGCGCTTTTGTTATTTATTGACGCGCTTTTGTTATTTATTGACGCGCTTGATAACGTCTTCCGTAATGTCATTGGTCGTGTAAACGGCAACATCGGACGTAAAGACCATCGTCAGGCCGCGCTCCCGCGCGGCGGCGGCGATTGCTTCTTTGACAATCAGGGTGAAGGCCGCGCCGTCATCGTCCGCCAGCTTTTTGATTTGGGCCTGGTAGCCGGCGCCGATGTCCTGGACAGTCTTTGTCCCGTTGTTGTTCATGTCGGTCAGCGTGCCGAGCTGGGCAGTGTCGGCGGGCGTCGGGTCTTTTTTCTGCTGCAAGGCGACAAGCTGATCGGCGGCCTGAGAAGCCTTTGTTTCCAGCGCGGTGATCTGCGCCCGTTCGGCATCGGTCGGGCGCGGGTTAGTCAGCAGCGTTCCAAGCTGGTTCTGGTCGGCGCTGGACAGCATGATGTTTGTGGCCTGGGTCTTGAAGGCTGCGTCCAGCCGGTCTTCCAGCGCTCGCAGGTCGGCGCTGTATTTTGCCTGCCGCGTGGACCCCTGCTGGACTTTCAAGATGTCCACACTGCCGAAGACCTGTCCGCCAGCGGCGGAAGCGGCCGGCGCGGCGGCAGCGGGCCGGGCTTGGGGAAGAAAAGCAAAAGCAAGAACGGCGGCTCCGAGAACCGTTTTTTTTATCTTGCGAGTTTTGAGTGCTGGCGTATTTGCTGTCCGAGTATTTGCTGTCCGAGTAAGTGTCATAGGTTCCTTCTGTATCATAGGTAATAGTATGTGATCATAAGTAATAAGTAAGTGCAATATGATTTGCGCGGGATTGAAATCCCACGCTTCTTTTCTGTTTTCCGCTTAAAATGACTGTCCAATGCTGAACTGGGTCCGCCCGCTGCCGCCGCCGTTTGGAATGGCGTAATCCAGGCGAATGGGGCCAATCGGCGTCACCAAGCGGATGCCGACGCCGTAGTCGTATCTCAGCTTAAACGCAGTATCCTGGGTCAAGCCCTGCACCTGATAGATGGAACCCCAGGAATCGCCGCCGTCAAACAGCAGAACGCCCTGGAAGTTGTTGTCCTTACCGACCGGCACACGCAGCTCAGTTTGGAACAGGGCCAGATTGCTGCCCCAAAAACGGTCCTGGTCATAGCCGCGCAGGGAGTCCGCGCCGCCCAAAAAATACTGTTCAAAGAACGGAATGTTGCGGGCCGTGGTTCCAATCAAAAGACGGGTTGCCAGGACCCGCTTCGGCTGGTTGAAGTTGCCGGCCTTGCGCGGCCCTTGCAGGCTGTTGTAGCGGCGTATATCCAGCCCAAGCTTGCCGAAGTATTCCCGGCCCGGCGCAAGCGGGCTGACTGCCAGGGCGTCCGCCGGCTCCGTGCTGGCTCCAACAAACTCATACGACACCGAAGTCAGCCCGCCCGCAGCCGGCGCAAACTCGTTGTCTCGGTTGGACGCAACGCCGCGCAGGCCGAGGCCCGATACGTTACCCTTTTGGCGGATGTACTGATCCGCAGTCGAGGACGTGAAATTGTCGGTGGTGACGGTCTCGGTGCGTCCTGTGATGCCGACCGTGACAAAATCCCCGACGGGCCGGTTGACCCCAATGGTGACGCCTCGATGACGCTCCACATAGGTATTTGTGTTTCCTGTGTTGTCGCTGGTGTTGGTGGTCAAGCCGCTGGAATTAAAGCGGTAGACGGATTTGTCATACAGGTCCAAGTCAAGCGACGTATGCTTTTTGTCCAGGTACGGCTCAAAAAAGCCAAGTTCCAGGCTGCTCTGGCTGTCCACGCCGCCGACGGTCCATTGCAGGCTGACACGCTCGCCCAGCCCCCGAAAATTGTTTTCCGCCAGCTCCGCCTGCCCGACCAATTTCTGCGTGGACGAGTACCCAAGTCCAACCGAGACCTGGCCGCTGCGCTTTTCGGTGATCGGGATCGTGATGTCCACTTTGCCGACATCGGTGGTAGATGCGTCATACGGCCCGACTTCGTCAAACAACTGAAGATTATAAACCCGCGTTAAATCGCGCTGAAGCTTTTTTTCGTCCAGCACGTCGCCGACCTGCGTGCGAAGCTCGCGCGTGACAACCGTTGGCTTTGTTCGTTTAAGGCCGGTAATCTTGATGGAATTGATATGCGCTTCCACCAGAGGAATGGTCAAAACACCAGTCAGCGGGTCAACATTGATGTCCGAGCTGACATCAAAAATAAAGCCCTGCTGATACACATAGCTCGTCGTGTGGTTGAACAGGTTGTCTATGTCGCGCACCAGAATGTTGGTGTTCAGTACCTGGCCTTCTTTGGTGGTCATCAGCGACTTCAGCTTGGAAGACGCAATGGTCGGCTCCCCGTTCGGCGTGTTTGCCGTGAACTTGATGGTCTTGATCAGCGGATTTTCTTTAACCGTGAACGTGACGTCCACGCCGCCCGCCGGGTCCTGAGCGCCGGACAGGCCGATATCGCCGTTGAAGTAGCCCATCGCCTTGACGGCATCGCGGGCGGCGGCGGCGTTGACAGGCGTGTACGGAGCGCCGAGCTTCAAGCCGGCGGCGGTGATGACGCCGCGAATGGCGGCGTCATTGATGTTCTGGTTGCCGGCAATCAGAATGCGCGAAATGCGCCCGGTGAGCTGCGGCGCATCCGGGGCCGTGTCCGAGTCCGGGGGCGAAGTCAGCGCCGGCGGCAGCGTGAACGGGGCGGCTGCTCCTCCGGGGG
>CAXUBO010000049.1:0-10339 GCA_964249345.1 uncultured Armatimonadales bacterium
CAAGAAGTAAGACAAGAAGTAAAAACTGAGGAGAACCGAAATGCCGAAGATTAAGACCCGCAAGACGGCGGCAAAGCGCTTCAAGGAGACCGCTACCGGCAAGCTGATGCACGGTCATGCCAACCACAACCACTTGAACATTCATAAAAGCCCGTCCAATATGCGCGTGCTGACCTCAGACATTGAGCTGTATAAGGGCAAGAAAAAAGCCATTCGCCGAATGCTGCCGAACGGCCTGCCCAAATAACTATTACTGTTTAACGTAAAGGAACCTCCAAAATGGCACGAGTCAAGCGCGGCGTGATGAAGCACAAGCGCCACCATAAAATCTTAAAAGAAGCTTCCGGCTACTTCGGCGGCAAATCGCGCCTGTTCAAGAACGCAAATGAGCAGGTGATGAAGTCCGGCCAGTATGCCTACCGGGATCGCCGCAACCGCAAGCGCGAGTTCCGCCAGCTTTGGATTGCCCGAATCAACGCCGCCTGCCGGGCGCAGGGCGTCCAGTACAGCCGGTTCATCGCCGCCCTGCATGACAGCGGCGTCGAGCTTGACCGCAAAGTGCTGTCCGAGATGGCGATCAGCGATAACGCCGCGTTCAACACGCTGGTTGCGTCGCTGAACATTGCTGTCGCCGCGCCGACCCATGACTTCGCGACTGCTGCATAGGATAGCTGCATGACCCCACTCAGCCAACTTGCAAAGGTCGCTGAAGAAGCTCGAACGGCTGTGTCTGCCACCGAGACGGTTGCTGGAATAGACGCTGTGGATGTGCAGTACTTGGGGCGCAAAGGCCAATTGACTGGTCTTCTGCGCCTCATTGGCACTCTGCCGCCGGACGAAAAAGCAATGTTCGGGGCGGCGGTTAATGCCAGCAAAGATATTACCACCTCGCTGATTGCCGAAAAGCGTTCCGCGCTTGCCGCCGCCGAGCGTACCGTGCGTCTGGCTGCCGACGCCGTTGACGTGACCCTGCCGGGGTCGGCGTTTGCTCATGGCACGCAGCATCCCATTACCCGTCAAATGCAGGCGGTCAAGAACGCGCTGATTGGCCTGGGCTTTCAGTTCAACGAGTGGCCCGACATTGAAGATTACTACTACAACTTTGAGACGCTGAATTATCCTCCCGACCACCCGGCCTTCGACGAGCAGATGTCGTTCTATGTTGACCCCACGCACCTGCTCCGCACCCAAACCACAGCGTTCCAGGCCCATGTCATGCAGGCGCAGCGCCCGCCGATCCGCGCCGCGACCATCGGCAAATGCTACCGCTACGAGGCCGTAGACGCCACGCACTCTCACACGTTCCACCAAGTCGACATTCTGGCCGTCGACGAAGGCTTGACATTGGCCGACCTCAAAGGCACGTTTGCTTATCTCGTCAAGCAGTTGTTCGGCGATGTGGAAATCCGCTTCCGCCCTGACTTCTTCCCTTTTGTCGAGCCGGGCGTCGAAGTTGCCATCCGCTGGGGTTCCGGCTGGCTGGAGCTTGGCGGCGCGGGCATGGTCCACCCGAACATTTTGGAAGCGCAGGGCATTGATTCCGAGCGCTACACCGGCTTCGCGTGGGGCCTCGGCATTGACCGAATGCCGATGGCAAACTACGGCATTGACGACATCCGCCTTTTCACCGAAAACGACCTCCGCTTCCTCCGGCAGTTCTAATTCCCATGTCAACCCCTGAGAAAGCCTTGGAAGCGTTCGTCGTCCAGCCGGAACTGGCGCAACTCGAAGGCTTGCTTTCGCGCTTCAATTTGTTTGAAGCGATAGGTGTTGTTCGCCATGAATTGCGGCACTCGGATTTTTTGTCTTATCTTCTTGACCCAAGCCGCAATCATGGCATTGAGGCAATCTTTCTTAAAGAATTGCTTCAAGCCGTGTTATTGACAACGGATGGGAATAGCGCGGTTTCCCTGTTTGACTTAGATTTTTGGAACCTAAGCCAAGCCATCGTTCAGCGCGAATGGCATTACATTGACATTCTCATAGTTGACGATGTGAACCGCTTTGCCGTCATCATTGAAAACAAGATTGACACCAGTGAGCATTCTGGACAGTTACAGCGCTATTCCGCAGAAGTTTCAAGTTTCTATCCCGGCTACAAAATCCTGGCATTATATCTGACACCGGACGGGGATGCGCCGAGTTTAGATCGTTATCTACCCGTCAGTTATTCGCTGGTGTGTAAAGTTATCGAAAATCTCGTACGAGACCGCCGTTCCACCCTCGGCAGCGAAGTTGTCATGCTGTTAGAGCATTACGCGCAAATGCTCAGGAGGCATATTTTGAGCGAATCCGAAGTTGCCGATCTTTGCCGCCGCATTTACCAGAAGCACCGGCAGGCATTGGATTTAATTTTTGAGCATAGGCCCGATCAGCAAGACACAATTTCTCAGTTTGTCAGAGTCCTTGTGCAAAGCCAATCTGAACTCGTCTTGTATCACAACAGTAAATCGTATACTCGATTTGGTCTAAAGGAATGGAACAAGACTCACTTGCACACTGGAAAAGACAACGATATTTATTCGACATTGCTGCATTTTCAGTTCGATCACGGTGTGAGCAAACTTTACCTCAAGTTGGAAATTGGACCGGGAGACCAGCCTCAGCGGGAAAAATTGTTTGCAAGAGCGCGAAACGAAGCATTTAATGGATTTAAGGCAACTCTATCACCGCAATGGAGCCGTATATTTACACGCACTTTTCTAAATGCAGGCGATTACGACAGACCCGAAGAAGAAATTGAGGCGTTGATTTCGGAAAAATGGACTGCGTTTCTGCGTGACGACTTGCCGAAGATGGCAAAGGCAATTCGCGAAGAAGAATGGCTTTGGGAAGCGCCATAAAACACTCTAAAGCGTCCCGCGTGGTACAATAATTGGCGGAGGTCTATTTATGGAAACAACATTCACTCATAAGCCAACCACAAAAACCGATGCTGAGTATGAAGCGATGGTTGATCACGATTTGAACCGGCTAAAGCAGATGCAGCAAAAGATGAATGAGGATCAGCAGGAAATAGAAACCTTGCGGGCGGAAACTGATGCAATCCTCGCAGACATTATGCGGACACTGAAGGTGACATGAGCATGTGGCAAAAGCTGGCTGAGTTCACAAAGTCATTGATCAACATCAACGAAACATTGCAGAAAAATCAGACCGACATCAAGGAAGTGCAGCGAGAAGTGCGTCAGCTTTCGCTTGCAGTCCAGCTCATGCGCCAAGAAATGCAGCACTCCCGCGAGAACGAAGCCCATGAGCGCGAGAAGATGGCGCTACGGCTGGAAAATACGCTGCTGAAGATGGGGCGATTGCCTGCGCCTAAGAACGAAGACGTGGAATGAAACTACCGATTGAATGGCTGCGGGAGTATGTGGAGACGCCGCTGTCTGATGACGCGCTGGCGGCGACGCTGACGATGGCGGGGCTGGAAGTGGAGGAAACGACGGACTCAGACGATGGGCCGGTTTTCCATACCAAAGTCACGCCTAATCGGGGCGACTGGGTCTCCGTGCTGGGGTCGGCGCGGGAAGCGGCGGCGGCTTTAGATGTGCCGCTGGCGCGTCAGCCTGCGCCCCTGCCCGATGAAAGCGCGGACATTCAGCGCTGGGTGGGCGTGCGAGTGGAAGACCCGGCGCTCTGCCCGCGCTACACCGGCAAGCTGGTCCGAAGCGTCGTCTTCAAGCCGTCGCCGGACTGGATGCAGGCGCGGCTGACGGCGGCGGGAATGCGCCCGCTGAACATTGTGGTGGACGTGACGAACTATGTCATGCTGGAACTGGGGCAGCCGCTTCATGCGTTTGATTATGCGTCCCTTCCGGAAGGCCAAATTGTCGTGCGCCGCGCTAAAGACGGCGAGAGGATCACAACACTAGATGGCGTAGAACGCGCACTGACGCCGGACATGCTGGTCATCGCCGACATCAACAGGCCAATTGCCGTTGCAGGGATTATGGGCGGCAGCGAGACGGAAGTGTCGCAAACGACGAAACACGTCTTTTTGGAGTCCGCGCATTTTGACCCCAGCACGGTGCGCCGAACGGCGAAAGCGCTGGGACTGTCTACCGAAGCCTCATATCGGTATGAGCGGTTCGTGGACCCGGCCCTCGCCCCCATTGCCCTGGAACGGGCGTGTGACCTGCTGGCGGAATGGGCGGACGGCGAAGTCGTGCTGGGCCGGATTGACTTGTATCCGCAGCCGCTTGGAGAAAAGACGATCAGCCTGCGCCCGGCCCGGACGAACGCAATTTTAGGGACGCAGCTTGACGCGGCAGCCATTGCCGGCAGCCTGCGGCGGCTGGGGCTGGCGGTGGATGCGTCCGCCGAGCCGCTTTCGGTGACGGTGCCGACATTCCGGCCTGATCTGGTCAAAGAAATCGATTTAATTGAAGAAGTCGGACGCATGATTGGCTACCAAACGCTGCCGGAAACTCTGCCCCCGGCGCGGGGCGAGGGCGGCGGCGATGCGCCGATAGGGCGTCTCGCGGCGCAGCTTCGGACACTGCTGATTGGTCTTGGCCTGTCGGAAGCCCTGACGCATTCGCTGGCCGCGCCGTCGGCGTTTGATGACCCGCAGATGGCAGATCGCCGGGTTACGATCCGCCAAGCCTTGTCCGCTGAGCTGTCCGGCCTGCGCCGGTCGCTGATTCCTAACCTGCTGGACGCGCTGGCCCGGAACGCCCGCCAGCGTCAGCCTGATATTCGCTTGTTTGAGGTCGGCAAGGTCTTTGATCTGGGCGACAAGCCGGGCCAGTATCAAGAGCCGCGCCGGGTCGCGGCTGTTCTGACTGGGCCAAATGTAGATTTCTTTGCCGCCAAAGGCTTAGTGGAGTCGCTGGCCGCCTCCCTGCATCTCCCGCCTCTCATTTTCGCCGCCGAAGAGCGGTCGAAGATGCACCCAGGCCGATCGGCTTCGGTCTCGCTGGATGGTCAGCTTCTTGGCTTTGTCGCGGAAGTGGACCCTGACGCCGTGCAGGAGCATTTAGACGTTCCCGCCGCGCTCGGCCGCGTTGCCGTTTTTGAGCTGGACGCCGACCTGCTGCTGACGTATGCCGACCCGCCGCTGCGCTACACGCCGCTGCCGCGCTTCCCGGCCATCAGCCGCGACCTCGCAGTTGTGGTTGACGTTGATACGCCCTACGGCCAACTGGAAAGGACGGCGCGGGACGCAGTCAGCGCGGCATTGACCGAGTCCATTACGCTGCAAAGCATCTACACGGGCGAGCGTGTGGCTGAGGGCAAAAAGAGCGTCGCCCTGCGGATGACATTTCGCGCCCCGGACCGGACGCTGACCGATGCCGAAGTAGACGCCCAAGTTGCGGACGCGGAGCGGCTACTCAGTGAGAGAGTGGGGGCAGAGCGAAGATGATGGATGCAAGAAAGACGAAGGCGTGAACGCCTTCGTTAATCAATGCCCGCGCCCTAATGGTTTTAGGACCCAAACCAGATACCAATCTCGACCTGAGCATTTTCCACAGAATCGGAGCCGTGGATGAGGTTCTGCTCGGTGGTGTTGGCATAGTCGCCCCGGATCGTGCCGGGCAGCGAGTCGGACGGCTTGGTCGCTCCCATCAGCTTGCGGGCCAGCGCGACAATGTCATCGCCTTCCCAAATCATGGCGACGACGGGGCCGGAAGAAATGAACTCTACGACGCCCTCAAAAAAAGGCTTGCCGCGATGGACTTCATAATGTGATTCCGCCTGCCTGCGGGTCGGAGTCACCATCTGAAGCGCGGTCAGCGTAAAGCCTTTGGCCTCAAGGCGCTGAATGATTTCGCCGACAAGCTGCCGCCGGACGCCGTCCGGCTTGATCATTAAAAATGTTTGTTCCACGGTAAGTTGTCTCCTCTGACTTGTTTTCTCTTCATAAAAACGGGCTTATTATGGTTGAAATTGCCGCCGAAAGTCAACCGGCCCTGCGGACATTGCTGCACCTATGGACTTCTTCGAGCCGATCCATGCCTTGCTGACCATTCGCGCCTGTCCGGTTAACTCTGCGGGAGCAACGCGCTCCGGCGTCGTGGTTGCCTCCCGGCGCTATTTATGGTACTACCTGGCGACCTGGCCGGACGGCAGCTTGGCAGCGTCGCTGCATCTGGGCGAGGGGATTGTTCCGGCGGGAGAAACACGCCCCTGGGGCGTCATGCGCCGCGACCGGACACGCACCCTGCTTCAGCCGACGCCGGCCGGGGCGCTGACGGCCGCGAGTTACTACCCCGGCGGCTCCGGCGTGACCGGGGAGTTCTTCCGAATTACTGAAGGCGATTCTCGCCTCGGCGGCTTTGACATTTTAGGGCGCGGCTGGCGCGGAGGGGTAGGCGTGCGGCGGGACACGAAAGAACGCTGCCTGCTCCTCCGGGGCGACGGCGACCCGCCCGATGTGTACTATATTGAGCCGCTGCCCCGTGCAACTGCCCAGCCGTCGGTCGCCGCCGCCCTGCTGCTGGCGTATGTCTTGACCGAGCGCGAAGTGCGCGAAGGCAACTGGATCAAGCGGCCTGCGGGCTGAAAGCCTCTCATGCGCCGAGTATCTCATTCAGCCCTTCCAAAACCGCCGCGACCTCTTCGGCAGTGGCTTCCCCAAGCTTATTGCCGAGGCGCTGCACGGACAATGTCCGTATTTGGCTGATTTTAACCCAGAAACGCTTCGGAAACCCCGACCCGATGATCTCCAACGTCAGAGGAAAGGCCGCTTTCGGTTCTTGGCTTGTCAGGGCGACGCCGATAATTGTGCCGGAACGTGCATTAAAGACATCCTCACTCAGAACCAAAACCGGACGCCGGTCTGACTGCTCATGCCCGACCGTCGGGTCGAGTTCTGCCCAGTAGATCTCTCCTCTCAGTACGGCGGCCACTGAGCAGCCTCCGCCGCCAAACCCTCATCGGCCATCGCCTGTTCTTCTGTCGGGTCAAGCTTGGCGCACTCTTGGGCCAGCCGAGTTTTTCCGAGCCGCGCAATCTTTTCCTGGACTGCGGTCTGCACGGCCTGGCTGCGGCTTGGGAAAACACGGGACTGAACGAGCCCGTCCAGCCGGGTGAGTAGCTGTTCATCTATTGAGACAGTAATCTTGGCAACGCTCATGCTTTGGTAATACCTCAAGTCATACTTGGCTGTCAAGTACATTTGCATTCTGGCTGCTGGCGTATGTGCTGACGGAGCGCGAAGTGCGTAAAGGCAACTGGATCAAGCGGCCTGGAGAGCGGCACTGAAGAGCAGAATGCCGGCGGCATTTAGTTCCGTAGGGACTTTCACTTGCTGGCGAAATGTTCTTTACGCTTATCACGATAATGCCACACAACCGGCAAGACCAAGAGGACGATAAAGACTAATGGAGACCATAGTAATCCATAGGGCATTGCTGGCTGGTTATTGTGGTAATACGGGTTGTTCACCGTTAAAGCCGAGTAAGTTCTCCAAGCTTGATACAACTGCCATGTGCTGAAAGCCACTGGAACGGATAGGCTCCAGCAGCAAACCCAAACAACAATGCTCTTGGCGATGCTTTTCATACTAATAGCCTCAATCTGATTAATTGCCTATCGGTATGATAAAGCAGAGGCTTTTCTGCCGGGTATTGATAGCGACGTTCACCGCGAAACCACTTCGTAACGGCGCGGGTCGTCCAATGTTTCCGGGCCGACTTCGACAGCCGTAGTCGTGTTGTCGCCCGCCAAATCGTAGCGGGCCTGGCTGGTCATGGATTTTACCAAAGAACGCAGGGCGCGGACGCCGGTTTTCATGTTGACGGCCTTGTCTACCACGGCGTCCAAAGCATCCTCGGTGAACTTCAAATCAATGCCGTCGCGCCGGAACAGCTCGACTTGCTGCTTGATAACCGAGTTCTTGGGCTGGGTCAGCGCCAGCCGCATCTGCTCTTTGGTCAGTGGGGCTAGCGGGACGATAATCGGGAAGCGGCCCGCGAACTCCGGCACAAAGCCGTATTCAATCAGGCTTTCAATCAAGATTTCGGCGGGGGCTTCGGCAAGAATCTCATAGTCGCGCTGCGGGTCGCCGGAAATCGCGGACGGGTTGGCCCGGAGGCCCATTGTCCGCTCGGTCTGCCGCTTCATTTTCTTGGCGACAATCTCCGGGAAGCCTTCAAACGCGCCGCCGCCGATAAACAAGATTTTACTGGTGTCAATATATTCCGGCGGGGCGTCGGGGTGCTTGCGGCCTGACGCGCCAAGCGGAAGCTGGGCCATTGTGCCTTCCACGAGTTTTAGGAGCGCGTGCTGAACCGACTCGCCGGACACGTCGCGGGTGATAGAGGGATTGGCCTGCGACTTGCGGGCGATCTTATCAATCTCGTCAATGAAGATCACCGAGCGGCCCGCCCACTCTAAGTCTTCCCCGGCGTCAATATACGCGGCTGTCAGAATGCTTTCTACGTCGTTGCCCGTGTAGCCTGTCGGCGACAGGCTGGTGGCATCGGCGGAGGCAAACGGAACGCCGAGAGATCGGGCCAGCGTTTTTGCCAGCAGCGTCTTGCCGCTGCCGGACGGCCCGACCAGCATGATATTGGCTTTTTCGAGTTCCACTTCGGCTTTCGTGCCGGCTTCCGTCTGGGCCAGGTCGTCTTGATGAATGCGGTGATGGTCATACAAACCGACCGCGACATCGCGCTTGGCACGTTCTTGCCCGATAACATATTCGTCTAACCGGGCGACAATCTCGCGCGGCGACTGGTTGAACGCGACCAGCGAGGCCCGCGCTTCGGCCCGCTTGCCTTCGTTTTCCTGGAGATGTTCGCCTTCCTGCGCTTCCTGGACTTTCTTTTGCAGGTCTACGCCTGCCGTGAAGCCCGGCCAGTCCCGGTGGCAGATGTAATGCCCGGCCGCATCGATTTCGATGACCTGTCCCCGGTCGCGCTCGATGTCGTAGTTCTCGCCGCAGACCATGCACTTCGCTTTCACTGCCTTCGTTCTCCTCGCGTCAACAGACAAAAAGAAAGGACGCATAAGTTATGCGTCCGTTTGGTAAATCAAGTGGTCGGGGTGACAGGACTCGAACCTGCGGCCTCAAAGTCCCAAACTTTGCGCGCTACCAACTGTGCTACACCCCGTATGAACCTATTATACACCTCTCAGCGGCGTAAGTCAACCGGCAGTGCCGCCTGCGTGCTTTCGCCTTGACTTTTTTTGACAGTCTCAGTATTATAACTGCCATGAACGTCACGCTTGCCGCAATTGAAGCCGCCCTGCCTGGGGTGCAGGCGGCGGCGCATCACACGCCGGTTATTACGAGCGACAGCGTTGCCCGGCGCATTGGGCTGGGCGCGGACATTGTGCTGAAGTGCGAGAATCAGCAGCGCACCGGGTCGTTTAAGATACGCGGCGCGTACCACCGGCTGTCCCTGCTTTCGCCGGACGAACGGGTACGGGGCGTCGCCGCCGCAAGCGCCGGAAACCACGCGCAGGGCGTCGCGCTGGCCGCCCGGCTTCTCGGCATCACGGCCACGATCTTTATGGCGGAAAACGCCAGCATTGCCAAGATCAAAGCGACGGAAGGCTACGGGGCGAAAATTGTTTTGTCCGGCAGCAATCTCCATGAAGCCACCGAAGCGTGCCAGGCGTATGTCGCCGAAACAAACGCGGTCTTTATCTCGCCGTTTGACGACGACGGCATTATCACAGGGCAGGGGACGCTGGGACTAGAGCTGCTGCAAGACGTTCCCGACGTAGATACGGTGATCGTCCCCATCGGCGGCGGCGGCCTGTTTGCGGGCGTCGCGCTTGCCCTTAAGGAAACCCGCCCCAACATCCGCGTCGTCGGCGTCCAATCGGATGGCTGTGACGCCGCCATGCAGTCGCTTCATGCCGGGCATCTGGTTCCTAGCTCCGTTCCCATCCGAACCATCTGCGACGGCATCGCGGTCAAAACGCCGTCGCCGCGCACGTTTGCTTACATTCAGAAGTACGCCGACGACATTGTCACCGTTTCCGACACCGCCGTTTCTTCCGCCATCCTTCTGCTGCTGGAACGAGCAAAGCTGGTCGTCGAGCCAAGCGGCGCAGCGGGCCTTGCAGCCCTGCTGGATCACTGTGTTGAGCCGCACGGCAAAACCGCTGTGATCCTCTGCGGCGGCAACATTGACGCCCTTGCTTTGGCGGATTTGACCCAGCGCGAGATGCTGCGGGCCGACCGTTACCTGCATCTTTTGACTTCCTGCGATGACCGCCCCGGCGGCCTCGTGAACTTATTATCGGTGATTGCTCACGAGCGCGGCAGCGTGATTACCGTTAATCACAACCGCCTCAGCCCGAACCTTGCCCTCGGCGCAACCCGCGTTGAGCTGCTGATTGAAGTGCGCGACAAGCGGCATCAGGAGCGCATCATCGCCGC
>CAXUBO010000049.1:10439-25983 GCA_964249345.1 uncultured Armatimonadales bacterium
TCCCAAAGCCGTCATTTATCCAACCAGGGATGGCAGACCAATGGGCGAAACCGACAAGCATCGCGAACTGATGGCATACCTCATTGCCGCGCTCAAAGTTCACTTTCTGGGCCGGCCAAACGTCTATGTCTCCGGCAACAACTTTGTGTTTTGGGAAGAAGGCCATCCGAAGTCGCGCGTTTCTCCCGACGCTTACGTCGTGTTCGGCGCGGAAGACCGGCTGCGTGACTCCTATATGGCCTGGAAAGAAGGCGGCGCACTGCCGAGCGTCGTGGTGGAAGTCACGTCGCGCCACACGCAGCGCGAAGATGTTCAAACTAAGCTGCCGCTGTATGAGCAGACTTTGCAGACGCCGGAATACTTTTTGTTTGATCCGACCGGCGATTACTTGAAGCCGCGCCTGCAAGGCTACCGCCTTCAAGACGGCCAGTATGTGCGTTTGGAACTCACCAATCACCGTCTCCAGAGCGAGCAGCTTGGGCTGGACTTGGTGCAAGTCGGCGAAACGCTGCGCTTGTACGACCCGCAAACGCGCCAATTTCTGCCGACCCCGCAAGAGCAGGCCGAGCGGATTGCCGTCGAAGCCCGCCGTGCCGAAAACGAAGCCCGCCGGGCCCAAGATGCCGAAGCGGAAGTCCGGCGTCTGCGGGCGGAGATTGAAGCATTAAGAAAAGAGCAGCAATAACGATGGAAGATGCACCTTACACGCTGAACACCGCCGAAGGGCAGCGGCGGCTCGAAATGCTCGACCATCCGCACATGAAGCCACTCGCTGACTTTGTGAAAACCTTGCGGTCCCATCTTGGTGGGCAATATCATATTCCGAATTTTGACCCTTGCGACGGAGGCATTCAGGCCCGCGCGTTGTTTCTGCTGGAAGCGCCGGGACCAAAAGCAAAAGCATCCGGGTTCGTATCCAGCAACAACCCGGACCCGACAGCGAAAAATCTGTGGAACTTGATTCACGACGCTGGGATTGCCCGCACCGACACGCTGATTTGGAACATCGTCCCGTGGTACGTTGGCGAAAATGGGCATATCAAGCCAGCCCCCAGGGAAGACATACAACAAGCCCTGCCGTATCTTAAAGATTTGCTGTCACTACTTCCTAATCTGGAACTCATTGTTTTAGTTGGGGGAAAAGCGCAATCTGCGAAGGCTCAAATCCGCATCTTGACCACGCTGCCAATTAAGCACACTTACCACATGAGCGCACGAGTGTTCTCCAGGTGGCTGGACAAGAAGCGGCAAACTGAAAAAGACTTCAGAGGCATTGCTGCGTTCCTGAATGGTGAGGAAACCCAGTGACTACGCCTCATCTGAAAAATAGCCGCGCCGATGTGCCGGATACGCTGGCACCGGACGGGGCGGAGATTCGGGTTTTGCTGGATAGGCCGCACGGCGCACAGCGCCTGAGCCTGGCGGAAGCGCTGGTCAAGCCGGGCGAGCGGACAGCTTGCGTGTCGCACCGAACGATTGAAGAGTTCTGGTACATTCTGAAAGGGATCGGGCTATTTCATCGCTTCTCGCCCGACGGCACAGGGGAGCAGACGGCGGAAGTCGCGCCCGGCGACGCGCTGCTAATTCCCACGGGTTATCGGTTCTATGTGGAGAATATCGGCGCGGACAATTTAGTATTCCTCTGCGCCGACACCCCGCCCTGGCCTGGCTCCGATGAAGCGATTGTGTGGAAGGATGAAAACACAGAATGACGATTGACACGGGCTATATGACGGGGTTTTTGGTGGGCCTGCTGAACACGCCCAGCCCGACCGGGGATACAGAGAACGCGGTTGCGTATACCGAGAAGGCGATGCAGGCGCTGGGGATGGAAACCCAGCGGACGCGCAAGGGGGCATTACTGGCGACGCTGGCGGGGCAGTCAGACGCGGAGCCTCGCGCGGTGACGGCGCACCTGGACACGCTGGGGGCGATGGTTAAGGAGATCAAGCCGAATGGGCGGCTGGCGCTCTCGCAAATCGGTGGCTATGCGTGGAACGCGATTGAAGGCGAAGGCGTCACAATTGCCACGGAAGAACAGGGAACAGTCCGGGGCAGCGTGCAGCTTAACAAAGCGTCTACTCATGTGCATGGCGGAGCCGTGAACGAGACCAAGCGCGAGGCGGGGACACTGGAAGTGCGAATTGATGCGCGGACGGCAAGCGCAGCGGAAACGAAGACGCTGGGGATTGCGGTCGGCGACTTTGTGTACTTGGACCCGCGCGTGGAAGTTGTCAACGGCTTCATTCGCTCCCGGCACTTAGATGACAAAGCCTGCGTCGCGTGCGTTCTGGCGGCAATCAAGGCGCTGAACGAGAGCGGTCAAAAGCCGGCGCAGACGGCGACCATTTTTATCAGCAACTACGAAGAAGTTGGACACGGCGCGGCGGGTGGGTTTCCCTCGGACATCGCGGAGCTGCTGACGGTAGACATGGCGGCGATAGGGGACGGGCAAAACTCCGATGAGTTCCACTGCACGCTTTGCGTCAAAGACAGCGGCGGCCCGTACCACATCGGCTTCAATCGCAAGCTGCGGAAGCTGGCGTTGGAAAACGATTTAGATTTGAAGACCGATATTTACCCCTACTACGGTTCCGACGGCGAGGCGCTCTGGCGAGCGGGCGCAGATGTGGAAGTCGCGCTGATTGGGCCGGGCGTGGATGCGTCGCACTCGTATGAGCGGACACATTTGGACGCCTTAGTAGACACGGCACGGCTTATTGGGTACTATTTGCTGGCAGAATAAATTTAACTGGGAGATACACTATGGCCGATTTGTTTGAATACAAAATTATCGTGAGCGATTCGGACGACGAGACCGACGAAGATACCCTGAACCAGCATGGCGGGCAGGGCTGGGAACTGGTCAACGCCGTGGCTGATGTCCGGGCAAACGATGACGCGGAAGACGGCGCGGAAGATGAGAATGTCCCGGTGACTGTCTTCTACTTCAAGCGCCGAAAGGGTTAAGATTTTGGCTATTCTCGTTGATAAAAATACCAAAGTGCTGGTCCAGGGCATCACCGGGCGCGAAGGCGAGTTTCATGCGTCGCAGATGATCGCCTACGGCACGCAGGTCGTCGGCGGCGTGACGCCCGGCAAGGGCGGCATGACCGTCCAGGGCGTTCCCGTCTTTGACACCGTGGCCGAAGCCAAATCCGCTACCGGCGCGGACGCGACCTGCATCTTTGTTCCGGCTCGCGGTGCGGCGGACGGCATCATGGAAGCGGTGGACGCAGGCATTGACTTCATTGTCTGCATCACCGAAGGCATCCCCATTGAAGATGAAATCAAAGCCGTCAATGTTGTCAAGGTTTCCAAGTCGCGTCTGCTTGGCCCGAATTGTCCCGGCATTCTGACTGTCGGCGGCGCAAAAATCGGCATCATTCCGGCGTCCATGTTCATGCCGGGCCCCATCGGCATCGTGTCCCGCTCCGGCACGCTCACCTACGAGTCGGTAGACGCCCTGACCCGTGCCGGCCTCGGCCAGACAACGTGCGTTGGTGTCGGCGGCGATCCCATGCCCGGCACGCGCTTCATTGACGTTCTGCCGCTCTTTGAGGCCGACCCGGAAACCAAAGCCGTGGTCATGTGCGGCGAAGTCGGCGGCTCCGACGAAGAAATCGCCGCCGAGTACATCAAGACCATGACCAAGCCCGTCATCGGCTTCATCGCGGGCCTGACCGCTCCGCCCGGCAAGCGCATGGGCCACGCCGGCGCGATCATTTCCGGCACCTCCGGCAGCCCCCAGGCTAAAGTCGAGGCTCTGCGCTCGGCAGGTGTCCACATCGCCGAAAGCACCGCCGACATTCCCGGTTTGGTCAAGCAGGCGTTAGGAATGTAGTATATCAGGTGCAAATCAAGGGTGGGAAACATTGTCTCTCGCCAAAGCCATCAAAGAAAAAGAAGCAGACCTTCGGAAGATCAAAGACCACGAGATCGCAGTAGTTTTTGACGCCTTCGGCCACATCGTAATAGAACTGCTTGGCGGAGCATCTTCCGTAGACCTCAGCCCATACATCAACCAAATCCGTGATGTTGGCGGGGCAACTCTCGTTCACAACCACCCGATGGGTTGGCAATATCCATCGGGTGATCCGCGTCATATAGGCAGTTCTTTTTCACCGGAAGATGTCGAAACTGCTTGTTATGCTGAACTTGTGGAAATCCGCGCCGTTGGACCAGGCGTAAATTATTCTATGCGTCCGCCTCTTGGGACAAGTTGGAGCGGGGATTTCTGGATCAGCATAGTTCAGCCTATCCAAAAAAAGCATAAAGCCGCTGTCATACGATCTACCCTTCAGTCGGTCAGAGAAGGTAAATTGAGCCGAGAGACTGCGGAAGCCGAGTTTTGGCATGAGGTCTGGCTGCGTGTAGCAGATGATACTGCTGTCGTTTATCAGAGGTTCGAAAATGAATGAGCTTTTTGTCCTGGACAAGGACTCGCACATCCCTATCTTCAGCGAGATATGCACCTACTGTCAGCATCTTGATCTAAGCGGGGAACGAAGATGCGCGGCCTTTCCTAAAGGGATTCCTCTTCCTATTTGGCTTGGCGAAAATGACCACCGTTCGCCTTATGCCGGAGATCATGGCGTTCATTTCGCGCCAGTTTCAGTCAAGGAAACCGTTTCTTCTGCGAGAGCAAGCAAATTCATTAAAACGCGAAATCGCTGGCTCTTGACCAAGCCGCATCTCCCACAAGAGGCGGAACTAAGAGTGCTTTGGCAAGACCCGCAGATTCGAGCAAGGGTTAGTGAGTTGCTGCCGTCCATAGAAATACGCTGGATTGATCGTGCCGCTGTCAGAGCCAAAGCGCAAAGACGAAAACAGCCTATAGACAAATGAGCAAAAGCCCGCACGGCTGGCCGTGCGGGCTTTTGCTTCTGCGAAACGATTGCCTATCGTGCCGTTCTGAAGAAGACCTAATGCCCTACATTTTGGATGACACGGAAATCAATGCGCCCGTTTTCAGCGAGTTTCCTGCTCCTCAGAAAGAACAACTTGAGGCCATTCTTGCGCCTGACGGGCTGACATTGCGGCAGTTCAGCAAACCTCAGGGCGGCCTGTCTGGCTCGGTGTTTGTTTTGGAAACGGATCAAGGCGACTTCATCTTGAAGGTTTCACAAGACCCGTCAAATGACTGGAAGCCGATCAAAGAGCGCATTATCTACAGGCTGCTCCAGCGCCAGGGCATACCTGCGCCGAACGTGCTTGCCGCAGACCGCTCTCGCCTCCTTGTTCCCTTTACCTACACGCTCTCGGAGCGCCTTCCCGGCGTCACGCTTGCTTCTGCTTATCCCTGTCTTCATGACGCGGAGAAGCGCGGCATCTACCGGCAGCTTGGCGAGCTGCTGGGCCGGATGCACGCGCTGACGTTTGACCAGTTTGGCGATGTCGCCGAGCGGGAAGGGGAAGCCGCTGCCGGGCCGGCACATGAGCTTGCAGAAGAAGCAGAAGATCGGCAGATCGGGCCGTTTCCGACCTGGCGCGAAATGCACCGGGAGATCGTGCGGTGGCGGCTTGCCTTCTTGTCGCGCACGGAGTTCCATGACTTAACCAAACCGATAGAAGCATGGTTTGACCATCACGAAAACCTGCTGGATTATCCGATCACGCCCCGGCTGCTGCACATGGACTTGCACCGAAGCAACATTCTCGTCGCAGGCGGCAAGATTACGGGCATCATAGATGGGGAAGAGGCAGTCATCGGTCACAACGAGTACGATCTGATGCGGACGGAACTAGCCCATTTTGGGGGCGGCGAAGACGCGCTGCGCGAGCCGTTCTTTGAGGGTTACAACGCCCATATCACGCTGGACGCTGGTTATGAACGCCGCAGGCCGTTCTACGAGATGTCGCGGTGGCTTGTTGGACTAAGATGCCTTGTTGTCTTTGGCAGTGATGACCCGGCGGAAGAAACGCGCCGGGTGAGAACACGCATTTACGAACTATTAGCTTTATGAACTATTAGCTTTATGAACTATTAGCCTTGTGAAGCTTGGAATGATGGCGGCTGTAGCCGAAGTAAATCACGAAGCCGAGCAGCAGCCAGACGACAAGGCGTATTTGGGTGGAAAACGGCAGACCCGAAATCAGGTACAGGCAGGAAAGAATACCGAGAATCGGCACGGCGGGCAGGCCGGGGCAGCGGAACGGGCGCGGCAGCTCAGGGTGGGTGCGGCGCAGGTACAGCACTCCGGCGCACACCAAAATAAATGCAAACAAGGTGCCGATGCTCACTAGCTCTCCTAACAAGGCCAGCGGCACGAACGCGGCGATGAGGCTCACGATGCTGCCGAGCAGCCAGGTTGCGACTGACGGCGTGTGAAAACGCGGGCTGATGCGGCTGAAAATGCCCGGCAGCAGGCCGTCGCTTGCCATTGTGTAGAAAATGCGCGTCTGCCCGTACAGCAGCACCAGCATGACCGAGCTTAATCCCGCGATGACGCCGACTTTGACCAGTTCCGTCAGCCAGCGCAGGCCAATCGCGCCCACGCCGACAGCAATCGGGTCGGCGACGTTCAAGGCCTTGTACGAAACCAAGCCCGTCAAGACCCCGGCGACCAAAATATACAAGACGGTGCAGACGGCCAGCGACCCCAAAATCCCAATCGGCATGTCTTGTTGCGGGTTCTTGGCTTCCTGCGCGGCCGTGGAAACAGCGTCAAAGCCGATATAGGCGAAAAAGATAACGCCCGCGCCCCGCAGAACGCCGCTCATGCCGTACTGCCCGAAGTGTCCGGCATTGGAAGGCAAAAATGGATGCCAGTTCGCCGGATGCAGATGAAACGCGCCGAATCCCAGAAACGCCGCGATAACTACCAGCTTGACGCCGACAATGGCGGCGTTTGCGCGGGCCGACTCTTTGGTCCCAAGCGCCAGCAGCGCCGTCACCGCCAGCACGCCCAAAAGCGCCAGCAGATTGAAGCCGTGAATACGCGGCAGAGTCACGCCGAGATCGCGCAGGAAGCTGGAAACGTAGCCTGACCAGCCCACGGCAACAGTCGCGGACCCAAGCGCGTATTCCAAAATTAGGTCCCAGCCGATAATCCAGGCCACCAGCTCTCCCAGGGTCGCGTAGGAATAGGTGTACGCGCTTCCGGCGATGGGGATAAGCGCCGCAAATTCGGCGTAGCACAGGCCCGCGAACGCGCAGGCGACGCCGCCCAAAATAAAGGAAAAGATGATCGCCGGGCCGGCATATTGCGCCGCCGCTTGACCCGTAAGTACAAAAATCCCTGCGCCGACAATTGCGCCGATGCCGAGCGCCAGCAGGCGTCCCGGCCCCAGGCTGCGCTTGAGAGATACTCCTTCGGCGTCTTCCGCCTGCAAGTCTTCCATGCTTTTCTTAGCCAAATATTGCTTCGAGTCCATTACTTCTCCTGGAAATTGTTTTGCATTGCGCCAATAAAGGCCCGCACAGCCGCGCGGCGGGCGCTTGTTTTCCGCAGCAGCATCCCCGTAGGCCGCGTGAAAGCATCAGCAGCGGCAAAAGGGACGGCGGTCAGCGTGCCGTCCCGCTGCTCCTGACGCACGGTGCCTACCGGCAGAATGCTGACGCCGCTGCCGATCTCCACCAAGTTCTTGATGGTCTCGATGTTGTCAAAGGTGGAAACGGCCTTCACGCGAGCGCCTGCCGCCCGCAGGCGCTCGTCCACCAATCGCCGGGTGGGAATATCATCCGCGAATCCGATAAACGCCAGCCCGTCGAGCTGCTTGAGGCGGACTTCCGGCAGCGACGCCAGCGGGTGTTCCGGGGCGCACACCACCGCCATTTCTTCTTCGGCAAAAGGTACCGCTTCCAGGCCGCGCTTCCCGGAGGGGCAGGCGACAATGCCGACATCTACACTGCCGCCCGCCACATCCTCGTAAACTTGGTCCGTCTGCTGATACTCCAAATGGACGTTGACGCGCGGGTGGGCTGCGAGGAACGGCTTGAGGCGCGGCGGGAGGGCATGAAGCCCGACCGAGTAGACCGTCGCCACCCGCACGGTTCCAGCGACTTCGTCGGACAACTGCCGCATCTGGCCGTCCAGCGCCCGCGCCCCCAGCAGCAAAGCTCTCGCCCCCGCGTACAGAGCGTCCCCGGCAGCCGTCGGCGTTACCTGGCCTCGCCCCTGGCCCCGGTCAATGAGCGTCTGGCCGTACTCCTGTTCCAGGGCTTTTAGGCGCTGGCTGACCGCCGACTGAGACACAAAGTTTTTCTCGGCAGTCCGCGAGAAGCTGCCTGTTTCCACGAGGTCCGAAAAGATTTGCAGGCTGTCTAAGTTAAGCATGAGAACAAATGAGAAGCAAGCCGCAAGGGAATAAAGGAATTGATTCCCTCGCGGCTTGCCTTTGTATTTCAGAATAACTTATAATACCCGCAAAAACAATTCATTTTACTTTGCTGAAGCAGGCGGGTATACTAGGGCGTCACACATTCGTAAAAAGATTTTACAAAGGATTTTTCATGGCTGTTGCACTTCCAAAAGAAGCCGAAGATAAAAAAGAAAACTCCGGGGCGAAGGGCCGTCTGCATGACCCCTACATCTGGCACCGGCTCCATTCGGCGTCGGGCATCTTTCCCATCGGCTTCTTTCTTCTCCAGCACCTGCTGGCAAACTCTTACGCCCTGCGCGGCGAGGCCGCTTACGATCAGGTCATTCGCGTTTACGGCGGCCTGCCGTTTGTCGCCGTGCTGGAAGTCGCCTTGATCTATGTTCCGTTGCTGTACCACTCCATTTACGGCATCTGGATTAGCGCCTACGGGCAGGCGAACCTGACCAAGTACGCTTACGGGCGCAACTGGATGTATTTCTTGCAGCGGGCCAGCGGCCTTGTTGCTTTAGTATATATCAGCGTCCATGTCTGGGACACCAGCATTCACAAGTATATCGCCCTATGGCACGGCAACCCGAACCCGGAAACGGCAATCAGCTACTTGGCAATGTCGCATCAGATGGCGAACCCGTGGCTGTTCTGGCTTCAGGCCATCGGCATTGTCGCCACCGTGTTCCACTTTACCAACGGCTTGTGGAACTTCTGCATTCGCTGGGGCATCACCATTTCGGCCCACGCGCAGCGCATGAACCAGTACGTCTGCTGGGGCTTGTTCTTTATATTTGCCGGCATGGGTCTGTGGACCATCGCCCACCTGCGGGCCGACGGCCTCAAGCACATCGCGTCGGCGTCGCCCGTGGTTGCCGTCACTCAGCACTGACCTACCCCCGCTCGTTCCTCGCGACCCCTTTCTAAGAAGGAAGGGTAAAAGAGAGACACAGCGGACTACCTCCTATAGTCCTTACCCTTCCTTCTTAGGGAGGGGTCGCGAGGAACGAGCGGGGGTAGGTTCTTGGAGATTTCTATGCGTAAGTTTTTGACCCTACTCTTGTTTGTTCTCGCCCTTGCCGCCCGGCCTGTATTTGCGGCCCCGCTTGCTCCGACACAGCTCACTTGGTACGGTCATGCGGCGTTCAAGCTGGTGACACCTGCCGGGCATATTTTGATGATTGATCCGTGGATTACGAATCCGGCTAACAAGAACGGTGCGGCGGACCTCGCCGGCATCACGAAAGCCGACCTGATTTTGATTACGCACGGCCACTTTGACCATGTCGGCGACTCGGTGGCCATTGCCAACACCACCGGCGCACAACTTGTCTCCACCGCCGACCTCGGCACCGCACTTGTGCAGTATGGCGGCTTTCCGAAAGCGCAGGCTGGGGAAGACACGCAGGGCAACTTCGGCGGTGAACTGACTCTGCTGGGCGGCGATGTTACGATTGCATTCGTTCCTGCTGTCCATAGCTCCACGGTCACGCCCCCGCCCGGCACGCCCAACCCGGACCAGCACTTCGGCGGCAACCCCGGCGGTTTTTTGATTTCGGTCACCAACGGCCCCGTGATCTATGTCACCGGCGACACCGATGTTTTCAGCGACATGGCCCTGATTCCGAAGATGCACAAAGTTGACGTTATGCTCTGCTGCATCGGCGACCACTACACCATGGGACCGGTCCGCGCCGCCGACGCCGTCAAGATGATTAACCCAAAAACCGTCATCCCGGAGCATTATGGTACGTTTCCCGCATTGACTGGCACCCCGGCAGCCTTCGGTCAGGCTCTCAAAGCTGTCAAGTCAAAAGCAACACTGACCGTGATGACGGTAGATCAAGCAATCAGTTTATAAGGAACTAACTCAATGGCGCTCGCCCGGCAGTTTGTTGAACAAGACCGCTACACTGAAGAGCAGTATCTTGATTTAGAAGAAACTGCGGTCGAGAAGTCCGAGTACATAGACGGCGAAATTCGCGCTATGTCCGGCGGCTCGGAACCTCATGCGACTATCCCCATCAACATTGGCGGCGAGCTGCGGACGGCTCTGCGTGGACATGGCTGCCGCGTTATGTCGGCTGATATGAAGATTTGGGCTGCAAACGCCTTTTACTACCCCGATTTGTCCGTCGTCTGCGGCCCCAGCATTTATCGAAACGGCAACAAGCATATCATCACAAACCCGGTTGTGGTGGTTGAAGTCTTGTCACCCGGCACTGAGCCGAAAGACCGGGGCGAAAAGTTTATTCGCTATCAACAGATCGAGACTTTGCAGTCGTACCTGCTGGTTAGCCAGACCGAGCCGCGCGTGGAGCTGTTTGAGCGCGGCGAAAACGGCCACTGGGATTATATACTGATTGCCGGTCTGAAAAACGCGATTGAAGTTCCGTCGCTGGGCGTGACGCTGGCGCTATCTGAGATTTACGACCAGGTGGATTTTGAGAATTCGGCAGAGAAATAAGAAAAGCGTGGAACTGAAGTTCTACGCTGTGGGGCGCAGATGCCCAATGGCCGCCTGCGCGGGCATGAAAATCCAACAGAGTTGGTCGCCCGCGCAGGCGGGAGCTTGCACTTTTAAAGCATGGGGGTTCAGCCCCGTGACGCCCGTTCCGAAAGATGAGGCAAACCAATGGTCGCCCTGGAAAACATCGAGCAGCATACCATTCCGTTTGACCAGTTTGAGCTAAAATGGCGCTTCACGGAAGAGAAATACAATGTCCTGCCAGCGCATCACTTGGAGCAGATCAGGCCGCTAGATAAACCCGCGTCAAAGATGCTCAATGATTTGACAAATGCACGGCTTGACACGCAGTTTTTGCTAGACCCTTCGCAGTTCAAGCATATCAAAGCTGTTCAGATTCCTGATAGTTTAGAGCGCGAGCAAATAGTCAAAAAGTGGCTGTATCGGCGCGGCTTGCCGTTTGACCGCGAGGTGTATATTTCTTGGCACCCTGATTATGCTGCGATTACGACTTGGAAGATAATTGTCAAATACTGGTCGGATTTTTGGTACCCTAGTTCAGATGATCTGGTTGTGGTAGACAAGAGCTTGAACTGGGCTTTGGCAATTTTCCACTGGGGCTATGTGCAATTTGGAACTAATGCAGAGCGCAACAAGGAAATTTGCGAAAACGAACTTGTAGGAACTGGTAGTCTTTGAGGGCTGTTACTAGATAAAGAGGCAAAACTATGGCAAGCGTTGCAAGCAATTTGAAGCCGAAGGTGATTGTGGTCGGCGGCGGGCTGGCCGGGCTGATGACGACGATTAAAGTCACCGAAGCGGGTGTTCCGGTGGATTTGTTCTCGTTTGTTCCGGTCAAGCGCAGCCACTCGGTCTGCGCCCAGGGCGGCATCAACGGCGCGGTCAATACCAAAGGCGAAGGCGACTCGGTTTACAAGCATTTGGACGACACGGTCTACGGCGGCGACTTTCTGGCGAACCAGCCGCCGATCAAGCACATGGCGGACAATGCGCCGGGCATTATCAACTTGCTTGACCGCATGGGGGTCATGTTTAACCGGACCCCCGAAGGGCTGCTGGACTTCCGGCGCTTTGGCGGGACGCAGTACCACCGGACGGCTTACGCAGGCGCGACGACAGGCCAGCAATTGCTCTACGCTTTGGACGAGCAGACGCGCCGGGCGGAGACTGAGGGCAAGGTCAAGAAGCACGAGTTCTGGGAGTTTTTAGGCGTCATCAAAGACGATGACGGCGTCTGCAAGGGTATTATCGCCCAGGACCTGCGGACAATGGAGATCAAGGAGTTTAAGGCGGACGCCGTGGTGCTGGCGACCGGCGGCCCCGGCATTGTTTACAACCGCTCGACGAACTCGGTAATGAACACCGGCACTGCCGCCTCTGCCGTCTATCAGCAGGGCGCAAAGTACGCAAACGGCGAGTTTATCCAGGTGCATCCGACGGCTATTCCGGGCCTCGACAAGCTGCGGCTGATGTCCGAGTCCGCACGCGGCGAAGGCGGTCGGGTTTGGGTCCCGCGCAAGGCGGGCGACGAGCGGCGCGGCGAGAATATCCCGGAGGCCGAGCGCTATTACTTTCTGGAAGAAAAGTATCCGGCCTACGGCAATCTTGTCCCGCGCGACATCGCGACCCGCGAAATTTTCTCGGTCTGCGTAGACGAGAAGATGGGCGTTTTCGGCCAGAACCAAGTTTATCTGGACTTGACCCACTTAGATAAAAAGCAGATTGACATCAAGCTCGGCGGCATCTTAGAGATTTACGAGAAGTTCATCGGTGAAGACCCGCGCACGACTCCCATGCGTATCTTCCCCGCCGTGCATTACTCGATGGGCGGCCTGTGGGTAGACTTTGCCAAAGACGAGACCACGGGCGGCCTGACCGAAGGCAACCCGCGCAACCAGCAGACTTCTATCCCCGGCTTGTTTGCCGTCGGCGAGGCGGAGTACCAGTACCACGGCGCGAACCGGCTGGGCGCTAATTCGCTGCTGTCGTGCCTGACCGGCGGCCAATTGGCCGGCCCCGGCATTGTCAACTACGTCAAGCATCTCAAAAAGAGCGTAGACGATTTGCCGTCCTCGCTGTTCGAGAGCGCCCGGAAAGAGCAGACCCAGAAGTACGAAAAGCTAGCGGCGTCTACGGGGACCGAGAACCCGTACAAGATTCACGAAGAGCTGGGCGATACGATGACGGAAAATGTCACCGTGGTCCGTTACAACGACCGATTAAAAGCCACGGACGCCAAGATTCAAGAACTGATGGAGCGCGTCGAGAATGTGTCTATTGCCGACAGCTCGAACTGGACCAATCAGCTTATTCCGTTCACGCGGCAGCTTAAAAACATGCTGCACTTGTCCCGTGCTATCACGCTTGGCGCACTGGCCCGCGACGAATCCCGCGGCGCCCATTACAAGCCGGACTTCCCGAAGCGTGATGACGAGCGGTTCCTGAAAACAACGATTGCTGAGTGGTCTGCCGAGGGTCCGCGCTTGTCCTATGAAGCGGTTGACACATCGCTGATCAAGCCGCGCCTGCGGAACTACGCGGCGGAAGAAAACACCGAAGGCCAGGCGACGCCCATCGCCGAAGCCGCCAAAGAAACGCTGGTCATAGATACCCAGCGCAATGGGAACGGGCATAACGGCAACGGAAACGGCCACTCTACGAATGGTAATGGGAACGGCCATGCGCCTCTCGCCATTGGCGACCGCGCGGGCGTTGACGACAAAAACGGCCTCGCTTCGTTCGGCGTCGGCCTGACCGGCGCAGACAGCCAGGAAATGCAAATCGCCGCCGGAGCCGGCGTCAACGGCGGCGGCGACCAGCTCTCGACCCGGCCCCCGGAGGCCCGGCGCGATACCGCTTACGGCCATGATGACGAGTCGGAAGTCGCTGAAGCCGGCAAAAGCTGGCTTTCCGGCAAGCAGCAGCTAGACAATGCCGATCCCGTTAAAGCGAGCAATCCCGTCTCGCAGCAAGGAGAGCGCGATGTTAAGGCTCAGTAAAGCAGGGGAGCGAAGACACATGCGAGGAGATAAATCTCACTATGCCTTCGGCATTACTCCGTATCTGCTGAATAACGTCCTTCGGACGAGGAAAATGCAGATGTATGCCAATGCTTTCATGCGAAGGATGCCATTCAGCGAGAGGAGTTCACTCCCTCGCGTCCTCGCCCTGATTATGGCAGGCCTGATTCTGGTGGCCCTGCCTGCTGTCGCCAAGCCGAAACTTGTTGCTGTGCAGACAGCCGTGATTGAGAACACTGGCTCGACAAACACAGTCGGCTACAAGATCACAGTCTCCCTTTCACCGGGAGGTTACCATTTGGACGCTGCCAGTTCGGACGGCCAAACGCGCAATAAGGACACCGGTGACCATAATGCCATGATGCAGCGGGTTCGCACCTTCTTTGCCGATCTGGACGCAGCTATGCCGCTCAACACCCTGCCGGTGCGCCACGGAATGCGGAGTGCATCATTCGGGACGAAGACCTTTATTACATACAAAGGCCAAAGATCGCCGGATTTGACGTTTGCATCCGATCCGCGCACCGTTGCCCTCAAGTCCGACATTGACGGCATCACAAAGGCGCTCCATGTCGGGAATGCCCCGCGCCGTCCCATTGTTATACATGTACACGCAGACAGATAATTTAGAAAGAGACTTTGATGCCTGACCCCAAGACAATCACGCTCAAAATCAAGCGGCAGAAAGATCAAACTTCTGCGCCCTATTGGGAAGAATTTGAGCTGCCGTACCGCCCGGCGATGAATGTCATCTCGTGCCTGATGGAGATACGCAAGAACCCCGTGACAAAAGACGGCAAGCAGACCTCCGCGCCGGTGTGGGAGATGAACTGTTTGGAGAACGTCTGCGGCTCCTGCACCATGCTGATGAACGGCAAAGTCGGCCAAAGCTGCGCGACCCTGGTAGACAATTTGCAGCAGCCGATCACGCTAGAGCCGATGTCCAAGTTCCCGGTCGTCAAAGACCTGGCCGTAGACCGCTCCCGGATGTTCGAGAATTTAAAGAAGATACGCGGCTGGATTCCGATTGACGGCACCTATGACCTCGGCCCCGGCCCGCGCATTGCCGAGCGGGACCGGCAGGAAGCTTATGAGTTCGCCCGGTGTATGTCCTGCGGCTCGTGCCTGGAAGCCTGCCCGCAGGTCAACACGCACTCGAATTTTATCGGCCCGGCGGCGATTGGTCAGGTGCGCCTGTTCAATTCCCACCCGACAGGCTCCATGAATAAAGAGGAGCGCTTGGAGGCGATTGCGGGATCGGACGGCGTCACAAGCTGCGGCAACGCCCAGAACTGCGTCAAGGCTTGCCCGAAAGAAATCCCACTGACCAAAGCCATCGCCGAGATGAACCGGGACGTGACGCTGTACAAATTCAAGCGATTTTTTCGCGGCAAATAGTGTTCAGCCCGGCGCACTGCGCCGGGCTTTTTTCGTGTGCCGCCCATGCTTCTGCTTCCCTTCCTGCGCGGCTTTGGTTTAGGCGCAAGCCTCATTATCGCCATCGGCGCACAAAATGCTTTCGTGCTGCGTCAGGGCCTGCGCCGAGAGGAGGAGGCGCTGGTGGCTGCAATCTGCACGGCCTGCGATGCTGTCCTAATCTCTTTAGGGGCGCTGGGTGTGGGCGGCATCATTGCACATCTGCCGCTGCTGGCGCGGCTGACTTCACTGGGCGGAGCGCTGTTCCTTCTTTATTACGGCCTGCGGGCTTTTCAGAGCGCACGGC
>CAXUBO010000050.1:0-9622 GCA_964249345.1 uncultured Armatimonadales bacterium
GAGTAGGAACTGCCGTGGGAGTAGGAACTGCCGTGGGAGTAGGAACTGCCGTGGGGAGCGGCGGCGGAGCGGCAGCCGGGGGCGGATCGCCGCTCACTCCGGCGGCAAGCAGGCCGAAGACAAGAAAAGAAGGAACAAGAAAAAACGTCAGCGATTGCAGTGGCTTCATCAGAGATTTACCTTTTTTGCGAGGGCGCAGCGCCGATCCCCGGCGAGGGCGCAGCGCCAAGCGGCGGCAGGACCGGAAGAGCGCGGATGTTGCCGGGGCCGACCGGCAGCGGGCTGACGGTTCCCAGCGGCTGCAAGTGGAAGCCGCCTGCTTCCTGCGCTCCCGTTTCCGGCAGGGAAGCGCCCAGCGGGCGGAACGCGAGAAAGGTCTGCTGGCCCAGCGCATTCAAAAAAGCCACGGCGTTTGTCCCGATGGACAGCACGCGCAGGCCGCGCCAGTGGTCGCCGGGCTTCAGAAACACGCTGTCGCCGCTGGCGCTTTCTACCAGCGCATTGGGAACGCCGTTGATGCTGCTGATGCCGGTCAGCGTCCATTTTCCCTGCTCCGCGTGCGCGGCTTTCTGTGCCGCCGGTCCCGCCGCCGGTGCCGGCAGATGCGGCAGGAACGGGTCCCGCCCATTCGTTTTGCCGGCTTGATAACGAGCAAAATGGGCCGATAAGTCCGCAGCCGCGCTTTCTCCCGCGCCGGATGCGGCAGGGCGCAGCACATGGACTTTGCGCGTCGGCGCCGGCGGGTCCGGCTGCGTCAAAACAACCCACGCATACACGGCAACAGCCCCAACGAACGTGTACACGGCAGGACGGCTGATTTTAGCCATGCGAGTCTCCGTTCGTCTTTGTGCCCATCTGGCCGCTCAGCGCCGAGCCGGCGACAAATGCGGACAAGCCCAAAGACGCCGTCACGGCGCTGCCGGCGGCGTGTGAGCTTGTACTTTGAAGCTCCATTTGGGACGCCGTAATCTGCACGGACCGCAGAACAAGCCTGCTTCCCCCAGCATCCTGCGCGGCCAAGAAGGAGTGGAGGCCCGCGTAAGGGCCGGCGACTTGAACGTCAAACCGCAGCTCCGTCACGTCCGCGAACTCCTGCGGGCGATCAGGCCGGAACGAGGTCAGCTTGAGCGAGCGTTTCTCGGCCTGCCGCGTGAGCTGGGACAGCGCCGCTGCGGTCACGAATTCAGGATTGCCGTGCCAAAGGCGCGGCTGGATCGCCCGCCGCGCCGCGCGGGTTTGATGCCGGGTTTCGGCGATGTCATCCACCATCCGGCGGCGGCTGCCGGCTGCCGTTCGGGTGCTGTGCGCCGCGCCCGGTGCCAGCAGCATGTAAGCCAGCGTGCCGGCTAAAACGACAACAGAGACGATCATCAGCACGCTGGGCGTGATGTCTTCGCGGCGCTGGAAGCTGATCAAGGTCCGAGTCATTGGCTGGCTTCCGTTTCTGGGGTTCCCGCTTGAGCGGAGCCGTCCTTATCCGGCGCAGAAAGCGGAAGATTGCCGACGCTCACGGTGCTGATCTCGAACTCAGTCAAACGCGCTTTGCCGACCGTCACGCTGTTGGCAAATACCAGGCGCACATCCCGGAAACGGCTGCTTGCGCCAAGCGTATGGACCAGGCGCGGCACATCCGTGGGCGACGCGGCCATGCCCCGAATTTGGACCGGCTTGCCGCGCTCGGCGGTCAAGCCCGTCAGCCATGTTCCCGCCGGCAGGTTGTCCCCCACCACCGAAACGATGTCACTGAGCGGCTGCGCGGGGTCAAAGGCCCGGTGCAGCACGTCCTGAACCGCCATGACCTGCTGAGCCTCTATTGCGGCGGCATCCTGAACGGATTGCAGGCGGCTTACCTGCCGGGCCACGGTGCCCTGCTGCTTCTTCGCCGCCGCCTGCGCTTCTTCTCGGTCCGCCCAGACCAGCGCAACCAGCAGGAGTGCCGAAAGCATCAGGAGCGCCGCCAGGCGCGTCCGGTCCCCCGCCCGCTTCTGCTGTTCTTTGGCCCGATCTTCGGCAAGCTGAAATTCAAACGGCGGAGCCGTGTGCAGCAGGCTGAGGGCGGTGCCGAAGCCGGGAAGCGCGTCCGGCGGCCCGGCCCCGGCAGCGGAAACCAGAGGCAGCGCCGAAACATTTGCAGCCGCCAGCGTTCGCTTTGCTTCGCACTGCGCGTCACTTGCCGCCGAAACGACGCGGCTGAAAACAAGCGTCCCGCCGCGCACCAAATCTAAAGCGAGGCCCGCCGGGCCGGCTTCCAGCACAAGCGCATCCGCGAGGCCCGCACTGGCCGCCACCGCTGGAGCGGCCAGCGAAACCGGCAAAACCCGCGCCGCAGCCAGCCCGGCTTGCTTTAAGTTCGCGTGCAGATGCCGCAAATCTTCGGCACGCATGGCGGCAACCACTGTTAAAAATCCTTCCGGCGTTTGATCCGCTGTTTGAAAGAAGTCAAACGAAAGCAGGTCCGGCGGGATCGGAAAAAGCTGGCTCATTTGCACGGCCAAAATGCGGCGCAGGTCTTCCGGGTCCGCTTTCGGCAGACGCACGGACTTCAGGAACACGTCGCGCCGTCCAATTCCAATCAGAATCGGGCCTGACCCGCTTGCGATCCGCCCCAAGCCGGAAAGCTGAGTGGCTTCGGCGGTTTCATGGGTCACGATGTTGACGGCGCGTACTCCCGACGCCGCCCATTCCACATGAACCGGCGATTGACTGCTGCTCACCAACTGACTGCTGCTGACTCTCATCGCGTGTTCCCTGCGTCCGTGATCATTGCGTCCGTAATCATTGCGTCCGTAATCATTGCGTATCCCCTGCGTCCGCAGTTTCGCTTTCCTGCGCGTTCCAGCCCCACCAGGCCGGAATGCCGGGGGTGTTCAGCCGCGTCCAGGAAACAATCTGCGTGCTTCCATTGCGCCGGCCAACCACCGCTTCTACAGCCGTGCCAATGCCCCCGCTGGCGCCATACGCCCGGACCACCCAGGTATCGCTCCCCACCGTAAAGAAATCGGCAAGCTGAGCCAGGCGCTGGCCCTGGACCCCCGGCAACGAGGCAAGCTCGCCGAGGCTATGGAGACCAGTTTCCTGCCGGCTCACGATGGCGGAAGCAATTCCAGGCGTCACCGACGGCAGCGTTCGCAGAACTGCTTCCGGCGCAGTGTTTAAGTTGATTTTTCCTTCGCTGCGGGTTCCCGCGCTGAACGAAACCGCGTTCAGCAGCGGCCCGGCGTCGGACGGCTGCACCTGGGGCAGCGCCAGCAGAGTCGCAAACGAGTCATACGGCGCTCCCGACGCGAGCTGCATGGCCGTTGGGGCGCTGACGCCGGCCAAAGTCAGCGCGGATGGGTCCGCGCCGGGCTGGCCCAAATTGATGCGCGGCAAGCCGCTGCTTTGCATGTTCGGCGCTCCGCTTTCTGCGGAAAGCAAAGACGCCAGCGGCAGGACGTTTCCTTGCGGGTCAGTCGGCAGCGTGATTTGAGAAGATACCGCCGGCGGCTGGTACAGCGTTTGTCCTGTCCAGTCTTTAATCAGCAGCAGCTCATCCAGCGTATCCAGCGGGCCAAGCTTGGCGTTGTAGGGCGTCGGCAGGGAAAGGTAATACGCATCTTTTGCGCCGTCCGGCCGGGCCTGCGTTTTCGGCTCGCGCCAGTCCAGCAGGCAGTCTACCTGCTCTTTTGTCAGCGGCAGACGCTCCATTTGCGCGGCGGGCGCCGTGTTGACGTTCACTAACGCCCCGGCGTCTATGACCTGCACGCGAAATGTCGCCACATCGCCCAAATTAAATTCTTCATTGCCGCCGTCGCCCAGCTTTGCCCAGTCGTCGCCGAGCGTGACGACGTTCGGATGAGCGGCCTCCACCGTCGCCAGCGCCTGAGCCACGGCAGAGTCCGCCGCCGCGTCCGCCCGCCGCTGCCGCAGGCGGTCCTGCACTGCCTGGCTGCCGACGCGCTGGTCGGCGGCCAGCATCGCCATCAACGCCAGCAGTCCGGCAATGACGATCAGCGCCTGCACCAAAATATAGCCGCGCCGTGTTTTCATGGGTTCGTACTTTTTTTCATGGGTTCGTACTTTTTTTCATGGGTTCGTACTTTGGGGTGACTGGGCGCTCACGTCGCTTGACGGCAAGGGAACATCAAAAACGCGCACCGCGTCCGGCGCACCGCGCAGCGTGTAGCTGACCCGGACTGCCTGCGGCAGACGCGGCGGGCTGGCCAAGACGTAATCCATTGGAAACCGTCCCAAAACTGGAAGCCGATGCGCTCGATTTGCGGGTCCAGCAGGAACTCCAGCCCGCCCTGGCTGGGGTCTGCGTCGCTGGGCCGCTGCAATCGCTCGAAAAGGCCGGTGCGCCCGCCTGCGTCGCCGACAGGCGTGACGCTGAGGGAAACTTCCGCAAGGCCGCCGACGGGCCCCTGTGCCTGCTGCTGGGTCTCAAAATCGTCCGTGCCGGCAAGCGCCGCCATCGGCAGGACGGGAGCCGTCGTGGTAAACGTCAGCCGGTCACAGCCTAAATCATTTGCGCCACCTTCCGCCACGCCGGCAAAATATGTTTTCTGCGCCGCCGGGACCGGCAGGGCGGCAGGCTGACCGGGCAGCGTGTTCAAGGCGGCAGCCGGACTGCTTTGGGCAGGCGCGGCCAGCTTTGCGCCTTGCAGCAGCCGCGTGATCTGCCGCTCCATTAAATCACTGCGGTCTAAATCCGCGCGTCGTGCTTCCTCGGCCCGCTGCATGGTCAGCTCCGCCGTGAACGCATAGCCGAGCGCCGCCGCCAAAATCGCGGTGATGCCCAGCACAATCAGCAGCTCAATCAGCGTCAAGCCATGCTGATTTAGATGCTTTACATTTCGGGGCTTCATAAGGCCGGCGCTCCGAGGCCGGTTCCGCCGGAGGAGCGGACAAAGATCAGCGTGGTCAACGCCTGCTCCTGGCTGCCCTGGGTCGCCGTCACCGTGACTTTGTCCAGGCTTGCCCGGCCGGTGGCCTCAACACTGAGGGTCCAAGTGATTTCGGGATGTCCCCGGTCGGCGAAGTCGCCTGCGTTTGCCCCGGCACCGGGATCGGCAAGCAGCTTCAGATCGCCCACTTTTTCGGCTACCAATCGCTGCAACAGGTCGGCGGTTCTCGCCCGTGCGCCGGCGGCCTGAATGGAGCGGATGCCGCCCAAGACGCCGGCAACGGCAACAGAGACCAGCACCACCGTGACCAGCACTTCAATCAGCGTAAAGCCGTGTTTCAAGGGCGTGTTTATCTCCGTAGGTCAAGCTGCCCGGCAGGCCAGCGTTCCGGCAGACCGTCCGGCAGGCTGCCGGCCCAGCGGGAGCTGCCGTCGGAAGACAGCAGCAAGGACTTTTGGACTGCGCCTTCGGTGAACTCAATCCCGCCCGCGTCCGCGCTGCCGTCGGGGTAGATCGTCCAAAGCCAGGAACCGGCATCCGCCGGCTGCCCGCCCGTCTCAGCCCCGCCGACTTGCAGGTCTTTGCCGAGCGGCACGCGCTTGACTTCTTCCGGCGAGCCGCCGAAAGGCGCCCGCTCCAGAACCAGCGCCGCGCCGTCAATTCGCATCTGCACCGGTTTCCCGGAGCGCACGGCTTCGTTCCGTGCCTCAGCGGGGAGCCGAACAATGTTTGCTTCCACATCTTTAAGATGGCGCGACTTTTGGAGCGCCACCACGCGCGGCACAATGGCCGTGGTCAGCAGCACGAGGACAAACAAGACGACAATCAGTTCAATCAGCGTGAAGCCGTGCTGATGCCGAGAATTGAAATTCTGGGCTGAAGGGCGCTTTGCGCCGGCTGTCCTGCGGACAGAAGATAAGAATGGCGGAGGCTTTGTCTTATTGTCCGCAGGACAACCAGCCGAAGGCTCCCCAGCCCAGGATTTCAATTCTGGGGATTTCAAGATTCGGCATTTCATTGGTCACTGGTGATGTCGGCGGCATCGCCTTCTCCGCCGGGAGCGCCGTCCGCGCCGTAGGAAACCACGAGAAAGTCCTGACCGTCGGGGCCGGGTGACTGATAAATGTAAGAATTGCCCCAGGGGTCCAAGGGGATGTCTTTGGTGGTATACGGCCCTTTCCAGCCCTTGGCGCTGCTCGGACGCACCCGCAGCGCGTTCAGCCCTTCTTCCGTCGTCGGGTACTTGTCATTATCCAGCCGGTACTGCTGAAGCAGGCTGCTGACCGTTGCGATGTCGCTTTTCGCTTTGGCGATTTTGGCGTCACTCGTGCGCCCAATCAGCCTCGGAATAATTAGGGCCGCAAGGATCGCAAGGATCAAGATCACGACCAGCATCTCGATCAGCGTAAACCCGCGCCGAGATTTCGCAGAGTTTCGGGAACGCGCCTGTTCAAAGTTCAGCATTATTTGACCAAATTCTGCGCCTGATAGATCGGCAGGAGCACCGACAAAACAACGAAGCCGACCACAGTTCCCATAGAAAGCACAATCACCGGCTCGACCAGGGCCACCAGCCGGCGGATGCCCGTGTCTACCTCAAAATCCAGGCTGTCCGCAACCCGGCCCAGCATCTTCGGCAGGTCGCCGATTTCCTCGCCGACCCCCACCATGTGAGTCAGCACCGGCGGAAAGCCGCCGGTGTCCCGCATGGCTTCGGCAATGGGACGCCCCGCCCGGACTTCGCTTTCTACGGCTTCGGCGCTTTGGAGAAAAACCCGGTTGCTGGCCGATAGTCCGGCGATTTCCAGCGCTTCTAAAATCGGGACACCGCCATAGACCAAAGTGCCAAGCACGCGGGCAAAGCGCGAGACGGTCGCTTTCTGCACTACCGGCCCAATAATCGGAGCGGACAGCAGAAAGCGGTCACGCGCGTCCGCGCCGGCCCCTGTCGCGAGCCAGGCGCGGAGCCCAACACCAATCCCGGCCAGCACGATCAAAATCACCAGCCAGTTTTGGGTCACAAAAGCCGACGCGCCGAGCAGCGCCTTTGTGGTCAGAGGCAGGTCGTCTCCCATCTCGGCAAACACCCCGGAAAGGCGCGGCAGAACAAACGTAATCAAAAAAACAATCACGCCGAGCGATGTTGTCGCCAGGACGCCGGGATATACCAGCGCACTCGTGACCTGCCCGCGCCGGGTGACTTCCTTTTCCTGGTAATCCGCCAGGCGGCTAGCCACTTCGCCGAACTGCCCCGAAGCTTCGCCGGCCCGGAGGGTCTGGGTAAACACACTGCCAAAGTATTTCGGGTGCTTGGACAGCGCCTGGGAAATCGGCATCCCGGAACGGACATCAGAAAGCGCGTCTTCCGACAGATGCTTCAAGACGCCGCTTTCGGACTGGTCGGCGACCACTTGCAGCACCCGGTCCAGCGGCAGGCCCGCCGAAGCAAGGTCCGCCAGACGGCGCGTAAAGAGGGCCAAATCCTGCCGGGAAGGCTGCCGCCCCCGGCTGCTCGCTCCCGGCTCCGAAGCTGCCTGCCGCCGGCTGGATGCGCCGATTTCCAGCACAAAGCGCCCTTCCGCCGCCAGCCGGGCGACAGCGGCTTCCCGGCTCTCGGCATCAATGGCTCCCGCCCGGCGCGTGCCGGACGCATCCAGGGCGGTATACGCGAATGTCTGCTGGGCCAAATTAATACGCCTCCTTAATACGACTCCCGCCTTAATACGACTCCCGCGCACAGACGCGCATGACTTCTTCCGGCGTCGTTTTTCCCGCCAGCACGGCCAGTTTGCCGTCGCCAAGCAGGGTCCGCATTCCCTGACTCTGAACGGCATGGTCTTTCATCACCGACGACGCCGAACGCTCCACAGTCAGGCGGCGGATCGCTTCATCGGCCAAAAACAGCTCGTAGAGGCCAACCCGGCCCCGATAGCCGGTGTGCTGGCACTTGTCGCAGCCGCGCCCGGCCCGGAACGGCGGCTCGCCGGACCAATCGGCAGGAGAAATGTCGAGAACTTCCAGCGACGAAACATCAGGCGCGGCCGGCGCGGCGCAGAACGGGCAGACCCGCCGGACCAGCCGCTGGGCCACGGTGCCGGTCAAGGAAGAAGCGACCAGATACGGCTCAACGCCCATGTCCAGCAGGCGCGTCACCGCCCCCGCCGCGTCGTTTGTGTGCAGGGTGCTGAAAACCAGATGGCCGGTGAGGGCGGCTTGAATGGCGATTTCTGCGGTTTCATGGTCCCGAATCTCGCCGACCATGATGATGTCCGGGTCCTGACGCACAATGGAGCGCAGGCCGGAAGCGAACGTCAGCCCGATTTGAGGCCGAACTTGAATCTGGCTGATGCCCCGCACCTGATATTCCACCGGGTCTTCAATGGTCAAAATGTTTGTTGTGGGGGACCAAATCTCTTGAAGCGCCGCATACAAAGTGGTTGACTTCCCGGAGCCGGTCGGCCCGGTCGCGAGAATGACGCCGTAAGGAACGCGGATCATGCCGCGAAACCGCGCCAGCGTGTCCGGGCGCATTCCCAGCTCTTCCAGGCCGAGCATCGCCGTGCCTTTGTCCAAAATACGCATGACCGCCCGCTCGCCGTAAACCGTTGGAATGATGGAAACGCGCACGTCCACATTGCGCCCGGCAATGACAATCCGAATGCGCCCGTCCTGCGGCAGCCGGCGCTCGGCGATGTTCATTTCCCCTAAAATCTTGAGGCGGGACACGAGGGCCGCGTGCATCCGCTTCGGCGGGCTCATCATGTCGCGCAGCATCCCGTCCACCCGGCAGCGGATTTTTATTTCCCGCTCGTACGGCTCCACATGGACATCGCTTGCCCCGTCCCGGACTGCCTGGGCAAAGATGAGGTTGACCATCTGAACCACTGCCGTCTCGCCCGCCATTTTTTGCAGGTCGGCGAGATCGGTCAGGTCGTCAATCTCCGCGACCGAGCCGCCGTCTTCGCTTTGGCCCGGCAGCCCCGCGAGAATACGCTCCAAAAAGATTTCCTCAATCTTTTCCCGCACCAGCGCGGGCGCGGCGAGCAGGGCGCGGGTCGGCATTTGCAGCAGCAGTCCCAGGTCATCGGCGGCGGCCAGCGACTCCGGCGCTCCAATGGCAACAACCAACGTGCCGTTGTCAATTTCCAGCGGCAGCACTTGTTGTTTCAGCGCAAAATCACCGGGGGCCAGCCGGATGGCATCCTCGACTGGCTTGACATCTTCCAAGTCAATCCATTCAAACCCATCTTTGAGAACTGGAGAAGTAATCATAGTGACACCGGATAACATGTGGGAGTGCCGGCGAAAGCCGGCGAAGCTGATTGCTTCTCCCACGAATAACGTCTACTCGCTCGGAAACGGTTCGGTGCGGGAAAAAACTTTTTCTAGGGCAATACGGGGTGAAACCATCTGGCCTGTTCCCGTCAAGAGGCGCCTTGTGTGCTGCTTCCTCTTCGGCTGCCAGCTTCGCTTTTATTATAACACAGCTTTACGGCTGCGGCTGTAGAATATATCTCACAAACACGGATTGCTGACAATTGAGTGGTGACATCACACTGTCCTGCGGATGAAGGTGGACAGGAGAACGCTTTTGCCGCAAATCACGATGATTATGCCGCGCAGAAAGCAGATGTCCGGTCCTGCACAGCAAGCGTGCTTGCGAACGATTGCGGAGAATTTACTGAGGGGGAAGCAAAGCGAGAGGATTTGCAGGCAGAACCCACCCAAGATATTGG
>CAXUBO010000050.1:9722-12559 GCA_964249345.1 uncultured Armatimonadales bacterium
GAACTGAAGATATTGGGAACTGAAGATATTGGGAACTGAAGATATTGGGAACTGAAGATATTGGGAACTGAGGAGTGATTCAAGTTTGCCGTCTATCGGCCAAGTCAAGCGCGGAAAGGCTAGACCGAAACTTTCCGGCGGCAGCCCCGGAAATTAAAGTGTTCCGATTAATCTAAAGCAAGCCCGTCACCAGCTTGACGATCACTGTCGCGACCACTTCCACAACGAGAAACGCGAGAAACTGCCAGGTGAAAATCCGGCGGCGGAGCTGTGCGATCATAAGAGTTGCCTTTCCCTAATATCTGAACTTCTTTGTTGACAGTTCTATGATACCAAAGACAGGCCAGGGTTTTCATTAAGAGCAGATTAAGTTTATGTTAAGAAAATGTTAAGAAGTTTTGTTCTTGCAGCCGATTGGCACCAAATTTAGGGTACAAAAGGGCTACATTTTCACAGAGAACCCCGTTTCCGTAGGGGGAAAGGCTGAACACTCACAATGGCTTTAGAAGATTACATGGAACCCGAAGTCGGAATCGCGGTCGCAGTCACCGCCGCAGTCGCGTCGCCGCAGGTGCGAAAAGTTCTGCGGCGCGGCGCAGTCTACGGACTCGCCGGACTGCTGATGGCCGGCGATGCCGTGTCCACGCTGGCACAGGGCGTCAAGCGCGGCGCACAGCAGGCGGCTGAACCGGAAGCGCCCGCCGCTTCGGTGCCGGACACCGCGCCCGCCGCGCCCGAAATCCTCACGGCGGATGTGCCGGCGGATGTGCCGGCGGCTGTCACGATGCCCACGGCTCAGAGCAGTGAAGCCGGGCCAACTGACGAAGCCGCCGAGGCGGCTCCCACCGGGCATAAACGCACACGCAAGGCAGCGGAGGCAGCCGGAAATGAATGACGCAAATGCCGGTTCCCCCTTGATGGAGCGGGCCGAAACGCTTCTTGGCGCTGCCGGCGCCAAGCTGAAAGAGGCGAAGGCAAGTCTTGAAGACAGGCCGCTTACTCCAGCCGAGGCAGCGTTCAGCAGCGATGCCCACCAAACCGCCGCGCAAGTGGAGGCGAAGCTTCAGCCGGCGACGGACCGGGCGGAAGCGGCGCTTGATCAAGCCGGAGAACGGCTGGGCGTCTTTGCCGCAGCCGTCAGCCACCGCGTCCGCAAAGCTGCCGCACTGGTGCGCGAAGAAGCCGAAGACATTGTCGCCGAAGCGCAGAGCCTCCGCCGCCAGGACGCTTCTTAACCGCAGCTTCTTTCAGCAGTCCCCAAAATCAGCCTTATGAGTGTCGTTTTAGAGCAAGAGCCGCGCCTTGTCCATTCTGTTCCGGGCCGCGTGCGTATCCATGTCTCCGCGCTTCCCCCAAATGCTCAGCGTGAGATGGAGACGGAGCTGCGTCATCAGCCGGGCGTTCAAAGTGTCCAGGCGAACTTCGATACGGGCAATGTTTTAATCCGTTTCTCGCCGCAAGCGATCAGCGCCCAAACCCTGCTGGAAACAGTGCGTGCTTTGACCCGGAGAGCCGTCGACAGCCCGCAATATAACCGCACGGCGCCCGTGCCTCTGCCTGCCCCGCCGCCTGCCGTCGTGGAGCGGCAGGGGCAGACCCGCCGGGCGCGAATCGCCGTGCGCGGGCTGGACCGTGATCCGGAAACAGCGCAGCGCGTCGTGGAGCGGCTGGAGCGGCTGCCGGGAGTGACGGCGCGGGCCAATGCGCTGACTGGGCGCGTTCTGGTGGAATGGACTTCGCACCAGCTTGACATTGAGGACCTGGTTTCGGAAGTTGCCGGCGTGGAGCTGCCCGACGCGCCGGGCGAGGACCGTCCGGCGCATCCCCTGGACCCTGCGCCGCTTCAGCAGAGCGCCGCGCGGCTTGCGGCGTCCGGGCTGGGCCTGGGGTTGCTTGCGGCGCAGCGTTTTTCCGGGCAGTCGCAGCCGGTGCTCAGCGGCCCGGTGCTCTCATACACCGGCGGCGTCATCCATATCGTGCAGGCGTTCCCGCCGCTCCGAAACGGGCTGCGGGCTTTGCTGGGCCGGGATGCCGCCGCTCTCGCGCTGAGTCTGCCGGACATTGTCCTTGCGTCACTGACTGCCAGCCCGCTGGCGCTGACGCTGGCGGCGGCGACTTCGCTTCGCCTGCTGACGGAGGTGATCGCCCGGCGCACCGCCTGGCGGCAGTATGAAGAGCGGCTTTCCGACCAGGCTTCCGCCGAGCCGGGCAGGACCATCCGCCTAGAGTCCGGGGAACGAACACCGCTGGCCGCGTCCGTGATTGAAGGCCAGGGAACGGCGGCGGGGCAGAACGGGCTTCCTTTGCCGGTCCTGCCCGGCGGGACGGTTCCTGCCGGCGCCCGGCTTTCCGGCGGCCCGTTTGTGCTGGCGCTCACGGCGGGCCGGGCTTGGACCCCGGCGCCGCGCCCTGTGCCGGCAGCCCCCACCCTCTACGACCGTTATCAGCAGGCGACGGGGTTTGCTTCCCTGATTTTCGCCGTTGTGCTGGGCATCCTCACGCGCTCCCCGTCTCAAGTTTTCAATGCGCTGCTTTTGGTCAACCCGCGCCCGGCTTTGATTGGCCGGGAAGGCGCGAATCTCGGCGCGGCCGCCCATGCGCTCCGCGCCGGTGTTGTCGTCGTCGGCACCCGTCCTGACCGAAGCATTCGCCGCCCGGACTTTCTTCTTTTAGACAGCCCGCGCCTCTTAATGAACGGCCTGGAACTGACGGCGCTGCTGCCGCTGACAGAAACCTGCGAAGCCGCAGAGCTTCAATCCATTGCTGCCGGAATTGACGCCGCTGCCGGGTCGCCCTGGGGGAGCACGTTTCCGCCGGCGGGAAGGGCCGAGGCGACT
>CAXUBO010000050.1:12569-19427 GCA_964249345.1 uncultured Armatimonadales bacterium
CGACTGAAGGCCGGTTTGACGGGCATGTCGCCTCGGCGGCCTTAGACAACGCCCGCTGGACACTGGGGCCGGCAGACCCAGCCGGGGCCAGTCCGGCTGTTTTGCGGCTGGCGGCACGCGGCGATTTTCTGCTGGCCTTGCAGCGCAGCGGGGACAGCGGCCCGGCGGCGATCCTTGCCCTGCGTCCCCGGTTTGTTCCCGGCGTCGCCGATTTGGCCGCGCTGTGCCGGCGCCACAATATCCAGGTCTTTCTGCGGAGCGACGAGGACTCGCCGACCGCACAGGCCGTGGCGAAGCGGGCCGGCCTGACGCTGCTCGTGATGGACCGGATGGCGGCAATCCGGCAGCGGCAGCAAAGCGGCGCCCGTGTGGCGTTCGTTTCGGACAGCGCGGACGCCGCCGAAGCTTTTGCGGCCTGTGATCTGGGAATCGGCCTGTCTTCGGGCCGGAGCGGGCGGTTTCCGGCACGGGCCGACCTGCTGGCACCGGACCTCGGCGGGATCACGGCAATCCTGGAAGCCGGAGTGCGGCGCGAAGCGGCGGTGCGGGACTCCCTCGGCCTTTCGCTTGTGTCCAATGTTGCCGGCGTCGTTTGGGGAGTGCGCGGGGGCGCGGCGATAGAAACAGCCTCACGCGGCGTGTATCTGGCGGCTCTTGCGGCTCTTGCGGACGGCTGGGCGCGGATGCGGGGCGGCGAGCGGCCTCAGTCAGTCACGGCCCGGCTGGTGGACCCCAAACCGGAGCGGTGGGGGCAGCGGAGCGCTGAAGAGGCGCTTACGGCTCTGGGCGCCACTCCCGCAGGACTGACCGCGTCTCAGGCGCTGGAACGGAGGAAGACGGTTCCAGCGCCTCCGCGCCGCTCGGTTGTGCTTCATGCCATCTGGGACCAGGTGCGCTCCCCGCTGATCGGCATTCTGGCGGCGGGCGCGGGCCTGTCTCTCTTTTTAGGCTCTCCGCTGGACTTCGCGCTGATCGGCGGGACAATTTTGGCGAACGTCGCCGTCGGGGCCTGGCAGGAGCGGCAGGCAGGCCAAGCGGCGCAGGCTCTGGCGCTGCTGGGCCGCGCTTCGGCGACAGTCATGCGCGACGGGGCGCGAAAAGAAATAGCGGCTTCTGAAGTTGTTCCCGGCGACATCTTGCTGCTGGCGTCCGGCGACCGCGTGGCTGCCGATGCCCGCCTGATTGAGTCCAGTGCGCTGGAAGTGGATGAAGCCGCTTTGACGGGTGAATCCCTGCCTGTGTTCAAGTCGCCGGAAGGCGGCACGGATGCCGGCCGGGTTGTTTTGGAAGGCAGCGACGTGACCACGGGCAAGGGCCGCGCCGTTGTTGTCGCCGTCGGCAAAGGCACCCGGCTGGGAGCGACTGCTGCTGCGCTTGCTGCGGATGACACCCAGCAAAGCCCGCTCGGCATTCGTTTGGGCCGGCTGATGAATCAGTTCCTGCCGCTGGCAGGTGTCGGCGGCGGCCTTGTGGTGGGTGCGGGCGTCCTGCGCGGCCAAGCATTCCTGCCTCAGCTTGCGGTCGGCGCGACGATTGCGCTGGCCGCCGTCCCGGAAGGGCTGCCGCTGCTGGCGGGCATGGGAGAAGCCGCCGTGGCACGGCGGCTGGCGGGCCGGAACGCGCTCGTTCGCCGCTTGTCCGCCGTCGAAGCCCTGGGACGTGTAGACGTGGCCTGCACGGACAAGACCGGGACACTGACTGAAGGAAAGCTCGCGCTCGGTTTAGTCGCGTCTCCTGAAGCCGAGTCAGGACAGCTTGAAGAGCTGCCCCAAACCCTGCGCGTTGTTCTGCGGACCGCCGCACTCGCAAGCCCCGCGCCGGACGCCGCCGACTTCCACTCGCACCCTACGGATGTTGCCGTCGTGCGCGGAGCGCTTGGGGCGGGCCTCGGCGAAGAAATCGGGCCGGAGCGACTGGCGGAAGCGCCCTTTGACCCCGCCCGCGCGTTTCACGCAACGCTCACGGCGGAAGAAATTGCGGTCAAAGGCGCCCCGGAAGCGGTGGCGGCCCGCTGCACGTCTGTTCGGCATGGGGACACAGACGTTTTGCTGGATGAGTCAGGACGCGAGGCGCTGCTGGCGCAGGCGCGGGAGCTTGCGGGACGCGGCCTGCGTATCCTCATGGTCGCTTCCGGGCCGGCGGCTGAAGCGGCGGGAGACCCGCACGGTTTAACAGCCCTGGGCTTTGTCGGCATTCGGGACCCCCTCCGGCCGGCTGTTCGGGGGGCCGTGCGCCGGTGCCATGAAGCCGGCATCCATGTTCTTATGCTGACCGGGGACCATCCCGCGACAGCCCGCGCCATTGCACGGGAAGCCGGCCTGCTGGAAGGCAATCGGGAAGTGCTGACTTCGGCTGACATCGCCCACCTTCAAAACGGCGAGCTGCACGAGAAACTGGACGGCACGGCGGTCATCGCACGGGCAACGCCTTTAGACAAGCTGCGGATCATTGAAAGCTTCCAGCAGCATGGGCATACAGTCGCGATGACTGGGGACGGCGTCAATGATGCTCCGGCCCTGCGCCTGGCGGATGTCGGGGTGGCCATGGGCCGAGGCGGAACGGAAGTCGCGCGTCAGGCCGCCGCCGTGGTGCTGGCCGACGATGACTTTGCGACCCTCGTGGAAGCGCTCGTGGAAGGGCGCGGCTTTTGGCGCAACATGCGCCGGGCGCTGGGCCTGCTGCTGGGAGGAAACCTCGGAGAACTGGGACTGGTTGTGGGGGCAAGCTTGCTTGGCCTCGCGTCACCGCTGACCACCCGCCAGATTTTGGCAGTCAATCTCATTACGGATGCCCTGCCGGCCCTGTCGGTCGCTTTGCAAAAGCCGGAAAACCGGCATCTGGCTTCTCTTGCCCGCGAAGGCACCTCAGCCCTGGACAAGCCCCTCCGAAACGATGTTTTGCGCCGGGGTGCGGCGACGACAGTTCCCTCACTGGCGGCGTTTACCATCACGCTGGCCGTGTCCGGTTTGCCGCAGGCACGGACAGTTGCGTTCGCCAGCATTGTCACCACTCAGCTCGCCCAAACGCTCAAAGCCGGCTGGGTGGAAGGCGGCTTGACGCCTTCCGTTTTCGGGGCCGTCGGCACGTCGCTTGGCTTTCTCGTCGCCGCCATCACGGTTCCTGCTCTGCGGACCGTGCTGACACTGACAACGCTGACGCCGCTTTCTTTGGCGCTGATTGGCGGCGGAGCGGCAGTGGCGATGATCGCCGGCGGCACTTCTTCCAGTCCGGCGGCGGGCGCAACGCGCGAGGAAGCTCCCATGCGCCTGCGAATTATGCCTTCTCCGGTGCCGCGCCCGCGTGCGCTGCTGCCTGCGCCGGGACCGCTGCTCACAGCTCCGGCAGGGCAGCAGCCCTAGTCAGGCTCCAGCGGCGGTTCCGGCGGCATCCGCCGCCGCGCCTGCCGTCGTCTTCAACGCTTTCTGGCCTTCCTTTTCGTTCGTCTCTTCCTGATGTGCGCCGGATGGTCCCTGCGTCTGGTCCGCCTGCTGCTCTTCCTGACGCTGCGCTTCCACCACGCCGTCCTGCCACGTCTTGACGAGCGGGTCTACCAGCGTTCCGGTCTTCGCGGCCAGGGCGACGTAGCCATATGCAGCCGCTTTGATGAGCCGTCGCCCATTGAAGTTCTGCCCGATCCGCCTCAAAATGCCGTCCGCGCGATCCTCAGCCCTCTTGGAAACGGCAGCCTTCCCGGAAACAGTCGTCTCGGCGGGCAGCCGGCGTTCCGCGCTGCTGCCTTTTTGTCCCCAGCGGGTCAGCAGCGCATCCGCGCGTTCGACGGCGGATTGCCCTACAAGAGTGGTGATGCTAGAATTATCCATATCTTGTTGTTACCCAGTTTGGCCGGCGCCAATGCTTCTTGACAAGGCGCAGCGCAGGAAACCCGGCATCATTTGCCGAACTGCCTGCTGCATTGTTCGTGAGGCATTGTTCCTATCGCGCAGCACGCTGGGGCCGGGAAGACAGGAAGCTAGGAAGACAGGAAGCTAGGAAGACAGGAAGCTAGGAAGACAGGAAGACACGATATGGGCCAGAAGCGGCGACCGCTTGGAGAACATCCCGATCCGGCGCAAACACGTCGGTACGAGGCCGAAGACAGTCACCGAATCGGCTCTTACCGCCAGGCAGGGCTGGACAAAGACCGCAGCCGCATTCATGACATCCTCGCCGACCCGCCTGCCGTCAGGCCAGACCATCACGCATCCAGCCCCAGGCCGGATTACGATCACCGCGTTCCGGAAGGCTACGTTTTTGGAATGCTCCGGGCGCTCGCTCAGATGCGAGCAGTGGAAGCGCTGCCTTTCTTCCGCGCTTACGCCGGGCTTTCCCCAAACAGCGGCCTGAGCCGGTTCGCAGCGGCAGCGGCAGCACGCCTAAATGCGGAAATGGAACACGGCGGACCGGACGCGCAGGTGCGGCGGCTGCTGGCAGAACTAGGCATGTCAGCCCAGGACCTGAACGCCGCCCTTGCGGAACATGCTGATCCCAAAAAGCTACTGCCGGATGGGCGCTGGGTCTCCGTTGTTTCTTCGCACCCTCTTTCTCCTCCCGTAGAAGTGTACGCTGTGCGTGAGCTGGCGGATATAATTTACCAGGGCGGCTTCGCGCCGCTGCCGACGCTGGAAGCGATTGACTTCTCGCGTGACTACCCCTCTGCCCTGAAACTGCGGCTTGCATCCCTTTCCTCAGCGGAGCGGTTGGCCGCGCTCATCGCGGAGCTGTCCTGCCGCACTGTTGTTCGTGGCGAAACGAATTACGACATCCAGCTCGCGATCAACGAAAGCGCGGCGGCGGCTCAGGCCGCGGCGGCGGAACTGGACAAGATGGCGGCGGACCCGGCGGCTTACAACCAATTAAAACATCATGCCGGCTTTTCTTGCTTGTTTTACATCATCGCCGGCGTGGGTGACCCGGCCTATCTGCTCGTCTTGGAGCGCTTTCTTGAAAGCCCGTCTCCCTTCGTGGGCCACTATGCGACGATTGCCCATAACCACCTGCTTCGAGGCTGGAAGTGGGAGCGTGTCCCCGCTTACTAAGACCTCCCCGCCGGCCGCTTCATCCCGCAGGCCTTGTGGAGATTAGAGGCCCTGTAGGGCCGGCGTCAGCAACAGGACAAATCCTTTAGGGTATACTAAAGTTAGATTTCGACGGAGACAGTATTTCATGGCCGCCCCTTCCTCCAATCCCAATCTCAAACAGCCGAAAGAGCTGAGTGCGAAAAAAGAACTGAGCGCGGAAGATCGCCGGATGCACGTCACGCTGGCCCTGCTGGCGCTGGCGGTGATGATTGACGTGCTGGGCTTCAGCATCATCATTCCCCTGATCCCCGATTATGTTCAGCGCGGCCTCCATCTTGCCAGTGCTCAGGACCCGCGCATCGGTGAGTACGGCGGCTGGCTGGGCGCAAGCTACGCACTGATGCAGTTTTTGTTTGCGCCGCTTTGGGGCAGCTTATCGGACAAAATCGGGCGCAAGCCGATCTTGATTGGGTCGCTCATCGGCGACGCCGTATTTTACACGCTGTTCGGGCTGTCCATTCACACGCTGGCCGGCCAGTTTGCGGCCCGAATACTGGCGGGGATTTTTTCGTCGGCCTCGCTGTCGGTCGCGCAGGCGTATGCCGCCGACATCACGCCGCCGCATCTGCGGGCGATGGGATTGGGGTATTTGGGCGCGGCGTTCGGAGTCGGCTTTATTCTCGGCCCGGCGCTTGGCGGGCTGATCGGCCAGCTTGGGCTGGCCTGGCCGCTGTACTTCTCGGCGATTTTGGCGCTGGGCAACTTGGTTTACATCGCCCGCGTTTTGCCGGAGCCGCCCCATGCCCCGGAAGCGGCTGCCCTGCGGACACCGCCGGGATTTGGGCCGCGCCTGCGGCTGATGGCGCAGGCCGTTTCCGGCCCCCTCGGCTTCTTGTATGGGCTGACCTTTGCCGTGACATTTGCGTTCGGCAACTTGGAAGGCACGTTCACGGTTTACTTGAAGCAGCATCTGGAGCCGGGCCTGAGCGAGCATGGAAGCATTGCGGCGGCAGGCGGCGTGTTTGCCTACATTGGGGTGCTGATCGTTGTCATTCAAGGCGGCCTGATTCGGCCACTCGTGAAGAAGTACGGGGAAGCGCGGCTAGTCGTGGTCGGCATTGGGCTGATGGCGCTCGGCTTTTTGTGCTTTCCGCTGGCTCCCCTGCTGTCCATTCTGCTCCTCGGCCCCATGGTCCCCATTTCCATCGGCAGTGGCCTGAACGCGCCGTCGCTCCGGGCGCTGATTTCCAAGCGGGCCACCGCGCAGGGGGCCGCGCTGGGACTTTCTGCGTCTTTTGACAGCCTGGCGCGGGCCACCGGCCCGGCGACTGCGGGTTACTTGTACCGCAGCGTCGGGGCGACAGCCCCGTACTGGTGCGCGGGAATTGTGATGAGCCTGTGCTTTTTGTTTGCCCTTTCACGCCGCCGGGAAATGACCGCCGAAAAATAAATGAGTGTGAAGAGTAAACCAAATCAGCCGCTTTCGCCCAGCCGCCGCCGCTTCTTGAAAATCAGCGCCGGCACGGCTTTGGCCGGCCTCGGCACAGGAAGCTATGCCTACGGCATCGAGCCGGCCCATCCCGTCGTCACCCGCCACACGGTCCAAATTGCCGGATGGCCGAAAACTGCCGCCGGCCTGAAAATCGGGCAGCTCAGTGACCTGCACTGCCTGGACAACCGGGCCGTAGCCCGGACTGCCCACGCTGCCCGAATGCTGCTGGCGCTGGAGCCGGACATCGTTTTCCTGACCGGCGACTACATCACCGCCGATGACCCGCCGGGCTGGGCCATGGCCGCCGCGGCCGCCATCACTGGCCACCTCACCGATGTGCGGGAGTTT
>CAXUBO010000050.1:19437-25734 GCA_964249345.1 uncultured Armatimonadales bacterium
CCCTGGCGCCGCTGCGGGCCGCGCCGCGCGGCGTCTTTGCCGTGCTGGGCAACCATGATTATGCCGAAGGACTCTCGGCGGAAGTGGCGGCGGCTTTAGAGCAGGCCGGGTTCCATGTTCTCCGCAACCAAGCTGCGCCGCTGCCCGGCGCCGCCGGGATTTGGATTGTCGGCTTGGAGTCGTGCTGCACTTTTGCAGAGAATCCGGCCCAGGCGCTTCAGGGCGTGCCGCCGGAAGCGATCAAGCTGCTGCTGGTCCATGAGCCGGATTACGCCGACGAAGCCCCGGCAGGCTTTGCGCTTCAATTGTCCGGCCATTCTCATGCCGGCCAAATCCGGCTTCCCGGCCTGCCGCCGCTGCACTGTCCAAGCTATGGACGCAAGTACCCGGAGGGCTTGCAGCAGGCGAAAAATCACAGGGTTTATACATCACGAGGCGTCGGCATGATGGGGCCGCCCTTGCGGTTTTGCTGCCCGCCGGAAGTCACGCTTTTGACGATCAATCCTGCGTGAGACTAGAAACTTTGGCTTTTTTGGAGAGTTTATGCCATCCACGACTATTTCGCAGGCTTCCAGCCTCGCCGGTCTGCTTGGGACTGTTATCGCGCCGGTTGGCCTCATCTCCACCACGGCGATTTTGCTGTCGGGGTACACCTCAAAGTACAGCAGCATGTCCGACCAGATGCGGCGGATGACCGCCGAGTACCGGGCGGCGGCGACCAGCCACGACCGGCGGCAGAGCTTAAAGCGCCAGCTTGGCTTGTACCACCGCCGCCTTACGGCCATGTGGGCGGCGAGCGCCCTGCTGTCCGTGTCCCTGCTGTGCTTTGTCGGGACAGTGCTGTCGGTCATACTTTCGGCGCGGGAAACCAGGCTGAGTGTGCTGGGAATCGTGCCGCTGCTGGTAGGACTGAGCTTAGTCGCGGTCGCAGTCGGGCTGGAGCTGTACGAGATCGGGCTGGCACGGCTGACGGCGGCGGGTGAGCTTGCCGACATCTTCGCCCCACGCGAGCCGCAGTGACAAACGATGACTATCGGCTGACGCTCAAAGTTTGCGTCTGCCGGGCAGCGGGTATCTTGGGAGCATCATCAATCGCACAAGAGGCACACAATGGCAGAAAAAACAGGGAAAGAGCTGGCCGGGCTGGCGGTCGTGACGCTGGCAGGCGGCGAAAAGCTGGGCCGAATTGACGATGTGGTCTTCAACCCGGCGAACGGTCTTGTCACTGGGTTCTTCGTAGATCGGGGCGGAATGTTTTCCAAGACCAAGTTTCTTCCGGCAGGCGACGTGCATGGGCTGGGCGACGATGCCTTAACAACGCAGTCAGAGTCGGCGCTGCTGGACGGTCCTTCGGCAATCACCGGCGAAGTGGCCGCAAAGACCGTAGAAAACCTGCCGGTGCTGAACCCGGCGGGGACGGTCCTCGGCAAAGTGGCGGACATCGCGGTAGACACGCAGGCGCTGACTGTCCCTTACCTTGTTCTGACGACCAATCTGCTGGATAAGGCCCTGCATGGCAGCCCGCATCTGCCGGTCTCATCCATTCAAACGATTGGGGCGGACAGCGTGATTGTTGCCAGTTCTTATGATCCCAAAACGTCTTAAATGGGCTTTTTTATCTGCCGGGGCGGCGCTTGCCGTTTACGGGTGCGGCCATCCGGTGCAGGAAACGGCGGCGCACAAAATCGCCGATGTTCTGCCCTCGGTGCTGGGACCGGCGGCACATTACGACGTGCAGGTAGACGGGGACCCGTTTGCCCTGACGCGGGGCCGTGCCCGCGCCGTGCATATTCAAGGGCAGGACGTTCAGCTATCGCCGTCCATCACGCTGGACACGCTGAACGCCGACGCGCGGGACGTGTCGTTTGATACGAAAACGCGGCGGCTGTCCCATATCGGCGGGGCGGCGTTTACGGCGTCGGTTGGTCAGGCCAATTTGGACCGCTATTTGGCCCAGTCCAAGCCGCTCCTGCCGGGGCTGACGGTGACGCTGCTGCCGGACAGCGTGGAGGCGCGTATTCCGGTGGATGTGCTGAAGCTGCACACGGCGGCTCTTCTTTCCGGGTCGTTCCGGCCCGATGCGGACGATCCCAGCAAATTGGATTTTGAGGCAAGCACGGCTGAGGTCGGCTCGGTTCCCGTGCCGGCGGGCCTGGTCAATCTCGCCGTGAACGAGATCAACCCGGTCATCGACTTGTCCGGCCTGAAAGCGCCCCTTGCGGTCACGGACGCGCATGTGACGGGCAGTCGTCTCGTGTTGTCCGGGACAGCACGCTTGGACGGTTTAATTCCGCCTTAAATGGGAATAGTGAGATACCTTCAAAGGAGGATAACGCGCAAATGGGAAGTTTACTTTATATTATCGGAGCGGTTTTGGTTGCCTTGTGGCTCATCGGCTTTTTAATGCACATCGGCGGCGGGCTAATCCACATTATCCTGGTCATCGCTGTGATTGTGTTCTTGTTCCAGTTCTTGACAGGCCGCCGCTCGGTCTGAGAAATACCTAAAAAGTCCGCCGACATCGCTGTCGGCGGGCTTTTTTGCGCTATGACTCAGCGTCGGGGTTTTCTACAACCCCGGCATCTTGATTTTACATAATCTTGGACAGCACTTGCAGCGCCTTTGGCCCCAGCGCACGGGGATCGGGAAACTCGTAGCGGTTGCCGTCTACATCGGTCATCATCACCCGGCTGCTGCCGAGCGTGTACGAGCTGTCTTTGAGGTTGCGAACCAGAAAACGGCGCGGGCCTTTTGTTGTTTCCACTTCCCAGGTTACCACGCCAAATGCTTCCTCCACAAAGTCAACCCGCGTCACTTGCGGCGTGAAGTAGCGCCGTTCCAGCTCCTCGTCAATGATAGAGCGCGATTCGCCGTCTAGGCCATGCAGCGTTTCTAAAATCCCGATGTCTTTGTCATTGCCGTCCCGCAGGCCGATATAACGATCAGGATCGGAGAGCGGGAACGCGCGGGCGATCCGCACTTCGCGCCACGACCTGTCGCCGTCAATGGTCAGGCGGACAGTTGTATCTTCCGCATGTGTTCGGAACAGCCGCACGGCAGCCGGGTCCAGGACACGCACGGCAAAGGGGTTGTCAAACGACTGAGCGTGGGTAGTCATTACGCCTCCACGAAATTGTCTTTGAGCTTGTTGACTTCCTGCTGCATGTCCACTAAGCGGCGGAAGACCCCTTCGGGCGTGTTCAAAAGCTCGTCGTGCGTTCCTAATTCCACAAGCTTGCCTTTTTCCATCACCATTAAGCGTGAGGCATTTCGCAGCGTAGACAGGCGGTGCGCGATGGCAAACGTCGTCCGGCCCTGAATGAGCCGGCCCATTGCTTCTTGAATTTGCTTCTCGGTCTCAGTGTCCACCGACGCTGTGGCTTCATCTAAAATCAAGATGCGCGGGTCATGCAGAATGGCGCGGGCGATGGACAGGCGCTGGCGCTCGCCTCCCGAAAGCCTAGCCCCACGCTCGCCGACATAGGTGTCGTAGCCGTCCGGGAAGCGCATGACAAACTCATGGGCGTTGGCGGCTTTCGCGGCCTGCATGATTTCTAAAGGCGTCGCGTTAGGTTTTGCGTAGGCGATATTGTCCGAAATCGTGCCGGGAAACAGAAACGGCTCTTGAAGAACGACCCCTATCTGCCGGCGCAGGTCTTCCATCTTGATTTTTCGGATGTCCACGCCGTCAATCAAAATGCGTCCGTCTTTGACATCATAGAAGCGTGACAGCAAGTTAATAATGGTAGACTTGCCTGCGCCGGAATGGCCGACCAAACCGATCATCTCGCCCGGCTCAACCTTAACGGACACATTCTCCAAAGTCTGCTGGTTCTTGTCGTAGGAGAACCAGACCCCGTCCATTTCCACCCGGCCTTCCATGTGCGGCATGGCAACTGCGTCCGGCGCATCGGCAACTTCCGGCTCGGCATCAATGACCTCAAAGACGCGCTCGGCGGCGGCAGTAGAGCGCGAAAGCCAGTCGGCAATCTGAGTCATTTGCTGGATCGGCCCCATAAGCTGCCCAATCGCCCCGATAAACAGGGTCAGTGCGCCCACGGTCATGCCGCGTGCTTCCGAGTTGCTGGCATTTTGAAACACTTGATGCCCGCCGTAGAACCAGACAATGAACACGCCTGCGGTGGTCAAGAACGACAGCACCGGAAAGTAGGTGTTCCACGCCTGCCCAACCTGGACGTTGGCCGAAAAAAGAGCCTCCGAGCGCGACTGGAACCGCGCTGCTTCCCGCGCTTCCTGGGCAAAGGCTTTGACGACCCGGACGCCGGAGATGGCGCTGTTGATGGACGCCGACAGGCCGGAGCGCAGGTGCCAGACCCGGTGGAATCGTCCCCGCAGCATCTTCCAGAGCTTGTTGGTGGCGATCACTACCAGCGGCACGGGGATCAAAGTCAGCAGCGTCAGCCGCCAGTCCTGCACCAGCAGAACAATCAGAAACGCCAGAATGATCAGCGTGTTGACGAGAAAGAACGTGATGCCCTGGACCAAAAAGTCCTGAAGCTCGCCCACGTCCTGCGTCACCCGCGACATCAGCGATCCCGTTTGGCGCTTGTCGTAATAACTCAGGGATAATGCCTGCAAGCGGTTGTACGCCTGAGTACGGATCGTGTGAACCATGTGGTTTGACATCCACGATACCAGCCGCCCGCGCCAGACTTGAACCGCAACGCCCAGAAGGCTGGAGCCAATCAGCCCGGTCACAATCAGCCCAATCCAGTGCGGATGCCGGTGCGCGATCAGCACGTCGTCCGTCAGCTTCTTCGCCAGCAGGAGCGGCAGCAAAGTCACATAGGTTCCCGCCAGCATCAGCGCCACGACAGTGGCGACGCGGGCCTTGTACGGCAGCGCATACGACAGCAGCCGAATTAAAACGGCTTTTCGGTCCACGCATTTCGGGCAGACATTGGTGTCGTCCGGCAAAGGGTCGCCGCACTTAGCGCAGGCTTTTTTGGTGTCAAAGTCGGCAAGAAGCGAGTCCGACGGCTCTTCTTCTTTGGCATATGCTTCCAGCACCCGTGCTGCTGCCTGGAACGCCGGGGCCGCGCTGAGGGTATAGCGCACGGCCTCGCGCACCGAGCCGTCACGCAGGGTTAATCGCAGAGCGCCACTGCCGACCAGACTCTCCGATTTGGCTTCTCTAATGTCTGAAATGGGAATGTCCAGCTCAACGGGGGCCGGGCCGTTGGGCGACGCCCGCAGAACGCGCACATGGGTTTGGTCTACCACCAGCCAGCGCTCGCCGAACTGTCCGCTTTGGTCTAAGTCCGCCCGCATCGTGAGGCGCGGCTCCGGCGTGTACCCGCGCTCCTGAGACGAACGCGGCTGGCGCAGCGTTTCCTGCACAGAATCGGGGGGAGTTTCTAAAATAGGCATACTGTGTCAACACCAGTCTAGTTGGATGGGTTCCATATTTCATACCCAAGTTCGCCTGAATATGCTACAATGAGCCACTATGAAAATACGCTTTCCCCGTATGCCCTGGAAACGGTTCACCGTGGCGCTCGCGGCGTCTGCCGTGCTTTTGTCTGCCGTGCTTTTGTCGGCCGTGCTTCTGGCCGCCGGCCGTCCCGCCTGCGCTGCCACGGGCGTCGACGCGGACACAGCGGTCAATGCCTATCTTAAGGCCTTTGCCGGACCGAACGGGGCAGGGATGTTTATTCGGGGTGATCAAAGGGGCGGCGATCCCGGCTTCTGGCAGGAGATCGAAGAAATTGAAGGCATTGAAGATGCCAATGATCGGACCGGAGGCGCGTACAACTCCCAGGTTACTGCGCTTTTGACCGGGTTCGTTCAGAGGCATGGCGTCCTCTGGTCATACAACAAGTACAATGACGACATTGCCTGGGCGACTATCGCCTTTACACGCGGCTCTCACGGTCCCGGCAGCAGAATATTTCTCCCCATTGCCAAAGCCAATTTTGACCTGATGTTTGCCCGCGCCTGGGACCCCGCCAAAGGCGCTTTGTACTGGACCACCGACAACAACACCTACAATTCCTGCATTGAATGTCCGGCGGGCATTGCCTCGTTTCTGCTGAGTCAGGCGCTCGGTGACAGCGGTTATCGCACGAAAGCCCAAGCTTTGCTGCTTTGGGAGAAAGCTAATTTGTTTGACGCCTCTACGGGGGCCATCTTGGATTCCGTGCGGACGACCGGCCAGGTAGGAACCTGGTCCAGCACCTACAATCAGGGAACATTTGTCGGCCTCGCAAACTTTCTGGGCGACACGGCCGCCGCAAAGATGGGAGCGGACTATACCAAAACCCATTTGGGAAAAGG
>CAXUBO010000051.1:0-5763 GCA_964249345.1 uncultured Armatimonadales bacterium
GTGCAGGAAAGCTCGCTCCGATGTGCCGCCTTCGCCGGGACCATGCTGGGCTTTGGGATGTGGGTGCATGAGCTGTTTCTGGCCCTGTTCGCGGCGATGTGGCTGGCCGCCCTGCCGTTCTTTAAGGGGCGGCGGTTCGTGCCGGCCGGCCTGATTTTGGGCTTCGTCCCGACCCTGCTGGCATGGACAGGGTTCAACGTCGCCCTGTACGGCAGCTTTGGCGGGCCGCACTTGGGCGCAAACGTGTTCCAAAACAGCGCCGACCACCCGTTTAGCTTGGGGCGCATTCTGGACGGAACGCAGCTTGCGGAGCGTGCGATGCAGCAGCTTGTCGGGACGGCAATCTTTGACTCGCGTGACGACATCTTTCCGTACTTTCTCACGTTTGTTTGCCTGCTGATGATTTATGCCTTTGTTGGGTGGATGGGGGGAAAGCCGAGCGTAATCCTGCCGGCGCTGGGCCTTACGGCAGGCGGCCTCGGCGCGTGGCTCCTGCTTCAGTCGCGCGGCGCGACAAGCGGCCTGTTCCTGGCAACGCCGCTTCTTATTCCCGCCCTCGCCGTGCCGCCGGGTGTTCGGCACGCAGCGGCTCCAGCTTCGATAGATGCCGTTTTTTATGCTTGGCTAGGCCGAACCTGCTGGCTTTTTATCCTGTTCATGCTGCTGAACCCCATGCTGCCCGGCGTGGATTGGGGCAGCCGCTATCTGCTGGCTGCTCTGCCGCTGCTGGCCCTTCTTGCTGCCAGCGCTCTGGCGGAGCAGTATGGGCAAACGCCGAAGCGATGGCGGACGGCGGTGGGAATGACAATGGCGGGCATGGCTGGCCTGAGCTTAGTGTGTCAAATAAGCGGCCTGCTTTGGGTACGGCGGTGCCTTGTCTATGGAGAAAATCTCAATGCCCACATCCGCCTCATCTCTGCGCCCGTTCTGGTGACGGATACGGACATGAACGCGCGGCTTGTGGAGGACGCCCCCCCGTACCAGTTCCGGTTTTGCGTCCGCTCTGAGCGGGATTCGTCTTTGCTGGCCGCGATCCTGCGCCAGCGGCAGCCGCCGGAGGTGGCTTTTGTCGGCAGTGACTTTGCGGAGGCCAATGTGGAAACGGCGCTGACGCAGGCAGGTCTTTCTTATGTCAAGCAAGACGACCGCCCGCTTTGGAAAGTGAACCACGAGCGCGAAGAAGGCGGGGAGCTGCGGTTTGTGCATTACACCGTGAAAGATGTTGCCGCCGTGAAAGGACTGGCGCAGGATGGAAAAAGAAAACTCTAAAGAAAAGAGGGTTGCTGAGGAGCATGTCGTCATTATCGGCGCGGGGCCGGCGGGGCTGACAGCCGCTTATCTTCTTGCGAAACACGGGGTGCCGGTGACGGTCGTGGAGGCCGATCCTCAATATGTCGGCGGCATCTCCCGCACCGTGAATTACAAAGGCTTTTTGTGCGACATCGGCGGACACCGTTTTTTTTCCAAGTCTCAGGCGGTCGAAGATTTATGGACCGAGCTTTTGCCGAACGACATGCTGGAGCGTCCCCGGTCTTCGCGCATCTGTTACAACGGCCATCTGTTCACTTACCCACTGAAGCCCCTGGAAGCGCTGAGGAAGCTTGGGCCAAGCGAGTCCATCCGCTGCGTTCTGTCCTACCTTCATGCCAGAATTTTCCCCTTCACGCACCCAAGCAACTTTGAGGAATGGGTGACGAACCAGTTCGGCAGCCGACTGTTTCGCATCTTCTTCAAAACCTACACGGAGAAAGTTTGGGGAATGGACTGCAAAGACATTTCTGCGGATTGGGCTGCCCAGCGTATCCAGGGCCTTTCGTTAAGCAAGGCGGTCTTTCATTCGCTTCTGCCCAAAAAGCCAGCGCCGCGCGGGTCCGTCGTCAAGTCTTTGATCAATTCGTTCCGCTATCCACGCCGTGGGCCGGGCATGATGTGGGAAGCTGCCGCGCAAAAGACGCGAGACTGCGGCGGCGAAGTTCTGATGGGCCATGCGGTGGTCGCCCTGGATTATAACGCCGCCGGGGAGAGCTGGCAAGTTTGCTGCCGCGCCTCGGACGGATGCCGCCGTACCCTCCATGCCTCCCACGTTATTTCTTCCGCTCCGTTGCGCCAGCTCGCCGCCGGTTTAAGCCCGGCTCTCAGCGCTGAGGCGGCGTCCGCCGCTGCTTCTCTGAAGTACCGAGACTTTCTTGTCGTCGCACTTATCCTGAAGGACCGCCGGCTCTTCCCCGACAACTGGATTTACATCCATGACCCATCGGTAAAAGTTGGGCGCATTCAGAACTTCAAGTCTTGGTCGCCGGAGATGGTGCCGGACCCTTCCCTTTGCTGCTACGGATTGGAATACTTCTGCTTTGAAGGCGACGGTTTGTGGACTGCCGCCAACGAAGAACTGCTGGCACTCGCGACAAGAGAATTGGTGCAACTTGGTTTTGCTGCCTCTGAAGACGTTCTGGACGGGCACGTTGTGCGTCAAGCAAAAGCTTATCCGGTTTATGACGCCGATTACGCAGTCCATGTAGAGACTGTTCGGCAGGAAACGGCGGCTTTGTTTCCGACGCTGCACTTTATAGGGCGGAATGGAATGCACAAGTACAACAACCAAGATCATGCCATGATGACAGCCATGCTCACCGTTGAGAACATCCTCGCAGGAAAAAAACGACACGATGTTTGGAACGTCAACCAGGATGCGGAGTACCATGAGACGCAGGGGGAAGTCACAACAAACAAAACGGCATCCGTTGCGAGTAGTGGCCTGCGTTCTGTGCCTACAAAATTAGGTGTTTGACCTCAGACTGGAAACACGGCTTAAAACGCGAACGGTAAGTGCAGGCCGAAGAAGCCGCCCAAGAGAGCGGCAAGGCCGGCCAAGCCGACGGCGAGGCCGAAGACCCACACCCGGCGGCTGCGGGTCAGGGCGGCAATGGCGGACAAAGCAATGGCGATCTGGCACAGCGAGACCGAGAACGCAAAGATATGGTGCTGGTCCATGTCCCGTTCCGAGGATTTATCTTTCGCATCGGCATCTTTTTCCAGGCCCTCGGCTTTGGCCTGGATGGCTTCCTGCTGCTGGGCGTACCGGGCGGCTTCCGCCCGGCTTTTGGCGAGGAGCGGCGAGCCGGGCGGCAGCAGGGAAGCCGTGGTCGTGTAAATGACCCCTTTGATGCTTTTGGACTGGTAGTAATTCCACTGGTCGGTGGCCTGGGTCCGCAGACTGATTTCGTCGTTCTTGCTGAGCAGGGCTTCATTCACTAAGAGGCCCGCCCGGAGCGAGCCGATGGCGGCGACCACGGCCAGCAGGGCGGTCGCCACGGCGATAAAGCGGGTCCAGCTCGCGTGCTGCTTTTCGCCTTCATTTTCCCCGCCTTCTTTCCCGCTTTCGCTGCCGCCGTGACGCTCCCCATGCGCTTCTTTGTGCGCTTCCGCAATATGGTCCTGCACGTCTTCCAGCGGCACTTCAATTTCGTCCGGCATAATTTGTGTCCTTAACTGAGCGTGTTGATGGCGCGAGCGGCGAGAACGGCGATGACGGTCAATGAGATGATGGCCTGGACCATCATCAGCAGCTTGGCCCAGCGGGACAAGACCGCCGTGTCGGCAGGCGAAAGCGCGGTGCTGGCATTGAACGCCAGAAACACATAATCTACGAAGTTTGGAGACCAGGTCGCCTGCCCGCATTCGGCAAGCTGATGGCTGGTCATGGTCATTTGCGGGAACAAAAACGAGTCGGACGAATACTTGGCAGCTTTGTCGCGCTGATGCGGCCCGCCGGCATCCAGGTTCCAGTACCACAAGGCGAACACCAGCACGTTGGTAAACCAAAGCGCCCCGGCGGAAATCAGCAGACGCACCGGCGACAGCGCATTGGCCCCGCCATGCGGCTCCAGCAGCGTGTGGACCAGCTTCAACAGCGAGGCGACCAGAAAAAAAGTTTCAATGCCCGCAACGCCCAGCCCCAATACCCGGTTGGTCGTATGATGGCCGCGCCAGCGCGACAGGATGGTCGGGATCAGCAGAACCGCAATGATCGCCAGCGGCAGCCAGCGCGGGCCAAGCGACAAGTAATGAGGCAGCACGGCAAACAATCCCGCGCCCCCCAGCAGGCCGATCACCGCAGGCCAGCGCGGCTCCGTATCATCTTGTGCCGGCTTAAGCAGCGGCCCAGGTTCCGGCGTCTGCGTCTTTGAAAGCATGAAGAGTCTCCGAAGCTGAATTTAAAGAAGTTTGGTAAATTTCAATGATGAAGCTGGCCGTAGAGCGTGTACGCGCCGAACACGAGGCCGATGGCGATGACAAAGCGGCGGACATTGGCCTGCCCGACACGCTTTGCCAGCCCCGCGCCGCCGTAGCCGCCGGCAATCGCCATTGCCATCATCAAAAGCGCCAGCGGCCAGTCTACCCGCTTGTAAACAATGAAGGTGACGGCCCCTACTCCATTGATGCAGACCGCCGCGAAGTTTTTTAGGCCGTTCATGCGGTGGATGTTGGTCTGGCCGAGAAATCCCAGCGCCGCCAGCATGAGTATCCCAATGCCCGCGCCGAAGAAGCCGCCGTAAATCGCCACAAAGAACTGGAACACCATGCCGCCGGCGCCCAGCGGCCTCGGTCCTGCCGCTTGTGCGCCTGCCGACTCGCCGCGTCCGATCCAGCGGCGCACCGGGTCTTGAATCAGAAACAAGAACGTCGCGCCGAAAATCAGCCAGGGAACCAGGCGGCTGAAAATGGACGCGCTGACATGAGTGGCGAGGTACGCGCCGACCGCGCCGCCTAACAAACTCGGCACGGCCATTTCCCAGAGGCTGCGCTTCTGTCCGGCGACTTCGCCTTTGTAGCCCCAAAACGCGCTGAGGGACCCCGGCACAAGTGCGACGGTGCTGGTGCCGTTGGCGATGACCGAGCCGCCGGGGACATTGCCCAGCACGGACAGCAGCACCGGAAATGTCAGCAGAGTCCCGCCCCCGGCCACGGAATTGATGGCCCCGGCGGCGAGGGCTGCCAGCAGCAGAAGCGCAAGATGAAGCGGCGGCACGGAAAGATGAAAAGGCATAAAGTTATTTCAGGAACCCGCCCCGCGCAAGTCATAAAGACCTACCCCGTCTCGTTCCTCGCCACCCCTCCCTAAGAAGGAAGGGTCAGAGATAGACACGGATGGTTTACTCTTGAACTCCTGTCTATCCTAACTCCTACCCTTCCCCTTTGGGGAGGGGTGGCGAGGAACGAGACGGGGTGGGCTCCTACTCTCCCTCCGACCCGCTAGTGCCTTCGGCGTCATACGGCGTGCCGCCTTCTTTCGGGCCGGGGCGGCCGTCGCTCTCGCTGCTGCCGGCAATGCTGGGATCACGGCTGCCGGCAAGGAGGCCGGGGTCGCCCGACACATCCTCGCCGGTCTCGTCCAGACCGCCGAACATGCCGGGGTCGCTTTGGGCGCTTTCCGTCGGGCTGGTATCGGGGAAAGCCGTGTCCAAAGCGCCGATGGGCGGGGCAGGGCCATCTTCGTGCATCTTAAGCGGCTCCTGCTCCCCGGCGATTTCTTCGCCCGCGGAGTCATCGCCAATCGTGTTCGGGGCCATCGGGTCGGTTCGGCTTTCCATCAATTATTTTCCTTCAATTAGTTGGGGCGTCACAGAAGATAAAGAAGGTTTACCCTATTTTCGCGCGTTTCACAATTGCGGCGGGTTTGGCAGTGCCTTAAAGCGCGGTACTGTAGCAAAAAATGGAGGCAAGAAAGATGCAGGAAGACGAAGTCATACAGGAAGACGAAGT
>CAXUBO010000051.1:5863-13369 GCA_964249345.1 uncultured Armatimonadales bacterium
CAGGAAGACGAAGTCATACAGGAAGACGAAGTGATCCACATTCCCACTCAAGAGGAAACAGGCGAAGACCGGGTGTCGGGCTTCGGCGAAACGGCGACCCTGCCTGGCGGCGGCATTACCGACGGCGACGCCGTGCCGGACATGCCCCCCGGCAGCGACATGGCCGATGTCGCCGGTAACTACCGAGGCGGCGGCCTGGACGCCACCGACACCGCCCAGCCGACCACAACCGCCGACACCACCGGCGACCGCGCCACCGGCCTCACGGGCCTGCGTGGGGGCTAACACCCCAGTCCTGTCAGAAAAACGTCTATTTGCCGTTCAAGCTGCGGGCGGTCGTAAGACACGGAAGCAATTCGGAACAGCCCATGCAAATAGGTGGCGATGACCGGCGCAACGCCGCTTGGATCAAGTCCCGAAGGCAAGTCCCCCGCTTCTTTGCCCGCAGCAAGGCGGGCGACTAGCCGCTCCACAACCTCACCAAGTTCTTCCTGCACATAGTCCCGCAGGTCCGGCTCGGCCAGCACGTTCCAAGACACGCTGCCGGCCAGCAGGCAGGCACGCGGCATCTGGGGGTCGTCCAGCCCGTCCAGCACGGATTGAAAGAGTGCCCGGACGCCCAGCTTCGCTGTTGGGGCCGAGGCGAGGGCGGCGTTTCTTTTTCGCCCGACGGTGTCCCGGTAATGTTTAAGGCAGTGGAGATAAAGCTGCTTCTTGCTTTTGAATATATGGTAGAACGAGCCTTCGCCAATCCCCATGACCTTCAGCAAATCCCGCAGCGAAGTCTCGGAATAGCCGCATTCCCAGAACAGCCGGGTGGCTTTATCCAGAGCGTCCTCGTAATCAAATCCCAGTGTGCGTGCCATGGTACGATTATAGCCGATTTGCAGCAATCGTTAAAGATTTATTGACAAAGCAGTTGATCCTGGGGTATTTTGTAGCAGCCGCTAAAGATAGCCGGCAAGCGAACACCGAAATGGAGACCGTTTCATGCCCGCCATTCCCGCCTTACGCACGCCCGACGACCGGTTTATAGATTTGCCGGACTTCCCGTTTCCGCCGCAGTATGTGGAGGATTTACCCGGCTATGAGGGGCTTCGCGCCCATTACCTTGACCTGGGGCCGCGCAATGCGCCCCATACTTTTCTTTGCCTGCACGGCGAGCCGGACTGGTGCTACCTTTACCGCAAGATGATTCCCGTCCTGCTGGAAAGCGGGGCGCGGGTGGTCGCGCCGGACTTCTTCGGGTTCGGCCGCTCGGACAAGCCCGCAAGGCTGGAAGATTACGGCTTCCATTTTCACCGAAACTTCCTGCTGCGCCTTGTCGAGCGCCTTGACCTGCGCTCCATCACTCTGGTCGTGGCGGACTGGGGCGGCATTCTGGGACTAACGCTCCCGGTTGACCCGGCGTTCCGGTCCCGGCTGGAGCGTTTGATCGTCATGAACACCATGCTTGCGGTCGGGAATTCGCTCGGCGAAGTGTTCGCAAATTGGGTCGCGTTTGTCCGCAGCACACCGGACCTGTCGCCGGGTATGCTGATCAAGCAGTCGGAGCCTTACCTTTCCGAAGCCGAGGCCGCCGCCTACGATGCGCCCTTCCCCGACAGCTCCTACAAGTCCGGGGTACGGGCCTTCCCACCACTGGTCATGGTCCGCCCGGATATGGAGGGCGTTGCCGAGTCGAAGGCCGCCGCCGATTACTGGCGCACGCAATGGGAGGGGCAAAGTTTCATGGCACTCAGCGAAGGCGATCCTTTCACAGACCTCATCGGCGAGATGCGGACGCTGCACCGCCGGATTCGCGGCTGCCCCGAACCGATGCAGGTGCCGGGGGCCGGCCACTACGTCCAAGAGCAGGGCGAGCCGGTCGCCCGCGCCGCGCTCAGTTTCTTCGGCGATCTCTGATCACCGGCGACCGCGTCATCCGCCTAACGGGGCTGAACGAAAGCAGGCAAACAAAAAGCCCGGCGCTGCCTATGACAGCGCCGGGCTTTTGCTCATGGAAGCAGCACTTCTTACTGCGGCACGGCTCCGGCGATGACTAAAACTCCGGCGCTGGGGCGGAGGTACTTTTTGGCGGCTTCACCTGGTTGTCAGTGCAGGTCGAAATACCGGATGCCGCCCATACCGACCTCTTCGGTTGAACCGACAGGGCTTCCTTGCAGGTAAAGAGAAGGGATAGCCACTCCTTGTTGATATGCTATTTCTCCTGGTACAGTGGAAATAATCATGTTGTTGATATTATCTAGGCAATCGAGAGCCTTTTTCGCCGGTACTCCGCTGAATGTATCCCGCAAATCCGAGACAATGTTACTCATCAAGACTACAGCAAGTGCAGAGCGGATGTCTTCCGTGAGTGAGGAAACCGGAATGCGGGCATCCGGCCCATGCTGCCGTAGGTAGGGCTGCATAGCAAGCCGCAGGCGGCGGACTGCCTCGTGCTGGGTTTCCTCGCAAGCCTTACGAACGTGGGCCTTCTCCTGGGAGTAGAGCGCGTACTCATTTCTGGACATCCAGGAGACACTCAGTTTTTCCTGCGCTGTCTTTTGGTGAGCGGCGGCATCTATCGCACGGGTATAGGAAAGAGGCAGCGCCTGCCATACGTTGGCGGCAACTGCGTTTATCTTGTCCGGTATGATGGGAGCCTGCCGCGCCAGCATCGGCGCACCTTTGTCGCTGACGCTAATCCGCAGCCCGTACAGTGTTTCGAGCGCCCCAAGCACTTTCATAGGAGTGGCGTTCGTTAATCCGGCCACACTGATCGGCTTGGTCTGGATTGGCTTGTCCACGACCGACTGCTGCCCGTAAATCGGCTGCAATGAAGCCACTGCCTCCGCCAATGTCAACGGCTTCATGGCCGCAGACGCGGGAGGGAGCGACAGCCAATCCGGGGAAGGCTGATCAACCAGTGTAATTGGCCCGGTTACGGAAGTTAAGTGCTTACCGGTGCCGATAAAATCAGGAACTTCCAGGTATGCCCCTGCGACTTTGTCTTTATTACGCGCCACCAGCATTGCTTGGTGCGCTTCCAGCAGAAGATTGCGCTGTTCTTGCGTTTGATCGAGCGGCATCTGAACAAACTGGTACAGTATGAAGTTTGCGATCAGCGTTTGCTGATCCGGCAAAAGGTCTCCGTAACGCAGGGTTTTTGTTTGTGCCGCCGCAAGCTGGGCGGGAGAGAGGGATTGAAAGAAGCTGACAACAGTAGCACGCTGATCATCATGCTCCCTACTATAAACGGGTTCCTGAAAGTGCGGACTAAAGGCGTCCAGGATATATATCACGTCTTTGAGAGATGCTTGGCACTCGTCTAATGTGACGCAAGGAAGGTCACACGGGTCTGAGTAGCGTTTGGTCAGCACGAACACGCCGCCTTCCTGACGCTGCACATCGTAATCATAGGCCGCGCCCAGGATGGTCAAGGCTTGGCTCAGGGGCATTGGGGTTATGAGGTTTGGGGCGGATGTATCAGAAAGCTGAGGGTGCAGAGGCGCACCTTCGGCGACAATTGCGATGTGCGCCTGCGCGGCGAGACTAGTCAGCGCGTCTTGAAAATGGCTACTCTGCCCTTTCGTGAGCGAGACGGTTGGATTTGCGGCGGGCGCAGGGGTAACAGCAGCAGCAGCGACAGGCTTTGGGCTAGACTCCGCCGCGACCGTGCTGCTCGTGCAGACAGGAACAAACAAAGATGTGACCGCAACCAGCGTTAATTTTGTTGTGGTTGATTTGCTCATTGTAAAGCACCTAGCTTTTCTATGAGGGCTGGTGTGCCAGCCCCCACAGCGATAAGCGGGACTAACCTCTCCACTGCAAGCAGCTTATGGAGTTGGCGGACTTACCAAAACCTGTGCAGTGGCGGTGCCGGTGAATGAGCCAGGTAATGCGTACACCGTGCCACTCCCCTGTGCAGCGGCGTCCACCGTCCATGAAGCGGTGAGTGCGCCATTAGGATTAAATTGGTAGTTCAATGATCCTGGATTGTTGTTCTGCGGGACGCTCTGCCCACCATGGTTTGTAATTGCGTTCGCCGCGATTGAGCCAGGATTTGTCGACCCACTACTGTCGGTAGACCAAGCAGATGAGGCCCCAGTAGTACCTGATGCACTTGCCGTTGGTGTCACATTAACGTGGAAAGTAGGAGCGGGGGACCCTGTACCCGCCCATTTGTATGTGACAGCGCTGTTCATCTCGTAGTCTGCGGAAGGGTTTTGATTTGTGGTGCTACCAGAGAGGTTTACTGTTGCGTTGATATTAACAGTAACAGTGCTATTCGGGCCGATTGTAATGATGGCACCGTTATTAGCACTTCCTGAGCCGCCTGGAGATGAATTCTGCACAGGATACCCCTTGACTGGTGCACTGGAGGAGAGCGACCACCCTGATTGAGCGTGTGCAGCAGGGAAAGAAGACAAAAGACCGATTAAGCAGGCGGCAAGAGCCAGAGTTGGCAGTATCTTCATTGGAATGTTCCTTTTCTTCGGCAGACGCTACCAAACCTTACGCTGGGCTAGTTTGGGCGTAATCAGAATTGACGACGTAATCAGAATTGACGACGTAATCAGAATTGATACCGAAGCAAGCAGCAAACCGCTCTTGCAGATTACTTCGCTCTTGGCTCCTTTCTTTTTCTCACTTCCGGCACTGCTTGATGAACAAAAAGCATCTTTATATCCTGTTTCTATTCTAGCACACCTATTGTATCTTTCAACACACTTTAAAAAATTATTTTTCTGCGTTCAACGAGAAAGCCCCACTCTCAGTTGAGGGTGGGGCTTGAAGTAAAAGCAAATGCCGGGGTTTCTACTGCGGTACGGCTCCGGCGATGACTAAAACGCCGGCGCTGGGGCGGAGGTACTTTTTGGCGGCGGCGTTGACCTGGTCCACCGTCACGGCGTTGAAGATGGCGTTGCGGCGCTCCGGGAAGTCGAGGCCGAGGCCGTAGTCTTCGGCGTGGGCCAGGGTGCTGGCGACGCCGCCGTTGGTTTCTAGGCGCAGCGGGTAGGAGCCGGTGATGTACAGCTTCGCTTGGCGCACTTCGTCGGGCGTGACGCCGTACTTTTGCTCCTGGGTGATGATCTGGCGCATCAGCGTAATGGCGCGGGTCGCGTTCTTGGGGTTCGCCCCGATGAAGACCTGGAACGGGCCGGAGCCGTGGGACGCCGAGAAGCCGGAGTCCACGGAGTAGGCCAGGCCGTTCTGGTCGCGGATGGCCTTGCCGAGGCGGGAGCCGAACGTGTCCCCGCCGAGCGTGTAGTTCAGCACTTGGGCGGCGTAGTAGTCCGGGCTGGTCTGGGTCAGGCCGCCGTTGTAGCCGAACAAGATGGAAGTTTGGGGCGCGTCGGCCAGCGGAATCACAATCGGCACCGGGGCTTTCGCGGGCGTGCCGACATCGGCGATTTCCATGGACGGCTCAGGAGTCGTTGGTTTGGCCCAGCCGCCGAAAGCGTCCGTCACCTGGCGCACGACATCCGGCGTGCTGACATCGCCGACCACCACAAGCACGGTCGTATCGGGCCGGTAGTAGGTGCGGTAGAACGACAGCAAATCCTCGCGGTTAAGAGCTTTAATGGACGCCGCGCTCTGGTCTAAGGTCGGCGTCCAGAACGGATGGCCTTTGGGATAAATGGCCTGGCGGAAGGCGATTTCCGCCTGCGCTCCCGCGCCGCCCGTGCCGCCGGTGTCCTGGCGGGCGTCTTCAATGCCCGACAAAATCTGCGCCCGCAGGCGCTCCAGTTGATCCGGTGGGAACGACGGGTGCTGCATCTCGTCGGCCAGCGTCCTGAGCGTCAGGCCGAAATCTTGTGACAAACTGGCACCGGAAATGCCTGCCTGCTCGGTTCCTGCCCCGATGTTGACGTTCGCGCCGACGGATTCCAGCGTCAGGGCCAAATCCAATGCGCTTTTCGTGGCCGTCCCCCGGTCCAGCATGGCGGCGGTCATTTCGGCGTCGCCGTACTTGCCGTCGGGATCGTACATGGAGCCGGCCCGGACGAAGCCGTCCATCGCAACCGTCTTGTTGGCGTGGTTTTCCTCCACGATCAGCACCATGCCGTTCGGCAGGACAACGCGGGTGGGCTTCGGCGCGGACGCGGGCTTGGCAGCCGCCGCGCTGACGGAATTGAACTTTTTATCTAACGCGGCAAGCGTCGCTTTCTGCTTGGGATCGGTGACGGGCTGAGCCGCACCGAAGTTGTCCGTAACCGGCGGCGGGGGCGGGGCCAAGCCCGGCGGCAGCGGCTGCGGGTCGAAGTAGGCGACCGTGCGGTTATCGGCAACAAGATACTGCTTGGCGACCCGCTGGATGTCGGCGGGCGTGACTTTGCGAATCTGGTCCAAGTAATCGTCTCGGTAATGCGGCAAATCAATCGCCGCGTAGGCCCCAAGCTCGTTGGCCTGCTCCGAAACGCTGTCGTTCTGGTAGATAAACTCAGCTTCGGTCTGCTTGATGGCGCGGGAAAGCTCCGCAGGCGTCACCGGCGTTGTTTGCAGCTTGGCGACTTCGGCTTCCAGCGCGGTTTCCACGGCGGCGTTGGTGACGCCGGTGCTGGGCGTGCCGTCAAAGGTCATCAAGTAGGGGTCGCGCTGGTCTTCATCGCCCGCGCCGGCGGACTGGGCAATGCCCTTTTCTACCAGGTCTTGATACAGCCGGGCGCTGCGCCCGCCGCTCAGTATCTGGGACATGACATCCAGCACATAATGGTCGGGCTGGCCGGTCTGCGGGACATGGTAGCCGATGGCGACTTCGCCGGTGGTGCCGGGGCGCTGGAGCACGGTGCGCCGCTCGCCGCGCTGGGGCGGCTCCGGGGTAATGTGGTGCTGCTCCAGATGCCCGGCGGGGTAGACGCCGAAATACTTCTGGACCAGTCCAACGGCTTTTTTGGTGTCAAAGTCCCCGACCATGACCACGACGGCGTTGTTCGGCATGTAGTGGTTCTTGTAGTAAGAATAAATCACGTTGCGGCGGCTTGAAACCGCTTCTACGTCCGTGCGCCAGCCAATGACCGGCCAGTGGTACGGGTGCGCTTCAAAGGCTTCCGGCAGGAACGTGTTGGTATATAAATCGTAGCCGGGGCTGTTGTTGTCGCCTTCCAGCTCGGAGCGCACAACGGTCATCTCATGCGAAAGCTCGGTCGGGTCAAACTTGGAGTTCTCCATGCGGTCGGCTTCAATCCGCGCGGCAAGCTCCAAGCGGTCCGAGGCGATCAGCTCGTGGTACTCGGTGCGATCCTCAGCCGTAGACGCATTGATTTCGCCGCCGTTGGTCAGGAACAAGTGGTCAATCGCACCGGGCGGCAGGTCTGTGGTGCCTTTGAACATCATGTGTTCCAAAATGTGCGACAGGCCCGTCTGCCCGCTGATTTCGTTGCGCGAGCCGACCTTGTACCAGACGCTGAAATAAACGACGGGGGCGGCGTGCGCTTCTTTAGACAAAATCGTCAGCCCGTTGGCAAGATGCGTCTCGGTGAGATTTTGGGCTTTGTCATACGTCTGCGAAACGATCTGCCC
>CAXUBO010000051.1:13469-25514 GCA_964249345.1 uncultured Armatimonadales bacterium
CTGCCCGTAAGAGGATGGCTGCGCGGGCGCGGCTTGAGCAGAAGCGGCGGGGGAAAGCGCCGCCGGGAGCAGCACGGCGGCGGCGGCTGCGAGGCAATTGAAATAACGTGTCACCTTTAAATTGAAAATCACTGTCGGAAGGTTCTCTTTTCCTAAATTTTGTAGCAGCAAGCCAGTAGGCGCGGCTTCTTAATTACAACTTCCTACGGCCTAACGTCGTTCCCCGGTTCCGGCCAAGCCGGCATTTTTAAGCTTCGGCTTGCAATTTATGGGCCTGGCTTGCAATTTGTGGGCTTGGTTGGTACACTACGGCAGGAGTTTAACCATGAGCATGGAACCGCAGCCCCGCCCGGAAACACCGCGCACCGGAAAATACTGCCCGCGCTGTCACGCGATGGCTCCCCGCGACCAAGCCCAGTGCCGTCAATGCGGGCATCAGTTCCGCACCGGCCCGGCCCCGGATTCAGGGACGGCGCAGAGCGCGGCTCCCGACCCACTGCACCGAACCATGCAGTTTGTCCTGCCGCCGCTGAGCGCCCATGCCGCTGCGCCGGAGCCGCTGCCGCTTTTCCGGCGTTCCCAGCAAGCTCTTCGGACGCCGCGCCGCGCCCAAGCCGCAGGAGTGGCTGCGGCAGCCCTGGTGTGCGTCGCGGCCGGCGCCGGCTGGCTGGCCTGGAAACACTTCCTGCCGGCCCGCCCCACCCCAGTGGGCGTTTGGGAAACGACCCTGCACGGCAAAGCAGCGGCGAACGCGCATTTGGAGTTCGCGTTTCAAGCCGGCGGCGCCGGCCGGTTTTCCTGGCGCGAGTCCGGTCCTACGGCCTTGTCGGGGCAGACGCCGCTGCGTTGGAAACAAAATCCCGACGGCAAGCTGGCGCTGGCCTTGACCCCGCCCAGCGGCGAGGACCCCCTTTCCCAAGCCCTTGCCGGCATTTGGAGCAGCCACGCCTGGACCTGGCATGTGGAGCAGTCGCCGCGCCGGCTTGTTCTCGGCACGCTTGTTTTCACGGAGAAGCCATAATCATGCGCTTTGCTTCTATTTCTTTTGCTTCTATTTCTTTTGCTTTTACTTCTTTCGCCCTGCTTTTCGCCTCGGTTCCGGCGTTTGCCGCCGATGCGCCTGCCGGTCCGTCCGCAGGTTCGTCAAGCGGCGGCTCTTCCGGCGTTATCCCGGCGTCCACGGATGCGGCGGCGGACGCCGTCACACCCGACCGGCCCGGCTTCACAAACGGCAGCGACGTGGTCCCCAAAGGCCGCGTCCAAGCTGAAGGCGGCGCGACGCGCACCGTTTACCCGGCCGGCGGCGGACACGCGACGGACGGCCCGGAAACTTTGATCCGCACCGGGCTAAACGACAAGACCGAGCTGCGTATCACCCTGCCGAACTACATTTGGCCGTCCGGCACCAGCGGCTTCAGCGACGGCGCCCTCGGCATCCGCTACAAGTTTTATCAAAGCCCCGACGGCAACACAAAGTTTGCGTTTACGCCGACCCTGTCGGTTCCAATCAAATCCGCCGTGACCACCAGCGGCCATGTGGACCCCAGCTTTCTTTTCAGCGGCCAGACCACCTCCGGCACCCGCTGGGGCATTTCGTCCAACTTGATTTTATCGTATCCTACCCAGAACGGCACACGGCTCGCAAACTACACGGCGACCGCCCAAGTCACTTACGCCCTGAGCGGCCCGCTGGCGGTCTTCGGGGACGTGTACGACAACGCCGTGTCCGGCAGCCTGCCGACGCCGATAGCCGACGCCGGGTTCACCTATAAAGTCGCGAACAACGTTCAATTGGACCTGGAAACGGGGCGCGGCCTCGGCGGCGCGGCCCCCACCCAGTTCTACGGCGGCGGGGTCGCGGTTCGGTTCTAAGTGCCGCTTGCTTGCCCGCCGTAGATATAGGGCAAATAGAAGATACGGCAAAGAGTCTGGGAAATCCTGCATTTTCTGGTAGGCTCTCATTAGGCATCGGCGTCAAGGGCGCGTGGGGATAAAAAGCGTGGGGATAAAAAGCGTGGGGATAAAAAGCGTGGGGATAAAAAGCGTGGGAATGAATTCCTACGCTCTTGCCTTCGCCCTTTTACCTCTCGAAATCGCTGACATTGCCCGCTGTGAAATACGCCGGTCTGAAGAACACATGAACAATGACGCCGACGGAAACTCAAATGACATTTGGCCCCCGCCCCCCACGTTCCGGCCAGACATTGACAAGCCCGCTCGTTTGCTCCCGCCACTGTGGGTTGTCTTAGCATTCAACTTAGGGGGGTAGCCTGCTTTACAGTAGCTATCGTGCCTGGCATCTTTGGCACACTCACCAGAGGATAGATTGGTTAGGGGATGTGACTTTCACTGGGCTTTGGTTGTTTTGCTTGAATACTGCGTTTCAGATTGGTCTAAGGCACTGGCAGAGGCGCAAGACAGAAGCGTAACTCTCGTGAAGCAAGAATGATAGGAGAAACGCCGTTGATACTGGTGGCAAGCGCGAATGGAGATGTGGGCATGACGGCAGGCATGGAAATCCTGCAAAGCGGCGGGTCAGCCATTGACGCCGTGGAAGCGGCCTGCCGGGTGGTGGAAGACAACTTGGAGGACCACTCGGTTGGAACCGGCGGATACCCAAACGCCGATGGCGACGTGGAACTGGACGCTTCGCTGATGGAAGGCACGACCCGGCGGGCGGGGGCGGTGGCAGCACTCAAAAACTATCCGAACCCGATCTCGGTTGCCCGCGCCGTCATGGAGCGCCTGCCCCGACACGTTCTGCTGGCGGGGGACGGCGCGGCGCTTTTTGCGGCGGAGAGGGGCTTCACGACGCGCGATCTGCTGACCGAGCCGTCCGCGGAAGCATTTCGGCAGCGGCGCTTTACACTGTTTGGGGAAGAATATGCGTTTGATGGGAATGCCGTCAGCCGTGTCACGCACAGCAAAATTACGGGGCCGGAAAAGAGTTTAGGAACCGTCAACTTTCTGGCACTCGACGGCGGCGGCAAGATGGCGTCGGCGGTCAGCACGTCCGGCTGGGCCTTTAAGCATCCGGGCCGGGTCGGGGACTCGCCTCTCATTGGCGCGGGCAATTATTGCGATGACAGGTATGGGGCGTGCGCCTGCACGGGGCTTGGCGAATGGGCGATCCGGGCGGGGACGGCGCGGACCGTGGTGCTGGCGATGCAGATGGGCCTCAGCCTCAGCGCCGCCTGCGAGCTGGCCTTTCAGGACCTGGCTGCCATTCCCGTCACGCCCCCGGTAGACCCGGCGATGAGCCTGGTCGCGCTGGGGCGCGACGGCGCTCACGCCGGCTATTCTACCATGCCGGGCCGCACCTATGTCTGGCAGGCCGGCGACATGACGCAGTTTGAGACGCAGGAGCGCACTCAAATTGCTTAGAAACTGTATAGAAAGCAGGAACAAAAGCAGGAACACGGGGCTGAACCCCCGTGCTTTGAAGAGCAACTCCCCGCCTGCGCGGGCAGAAGATGTTTTCGTTAGTTTATCCTCGCCCGCGAAGGCGGGAGTTTGCTCTTTGAAGCCCTGCCGTTCAGGGCAGGGACTTCCAGAATGGGTTTTCTATTCAGTCTCTTAGAAAGCATGTAAGAAAGCGTTTATGAACACACGCCCTTATGCCGCGGCATTCTTTGTTGTCTTCTGCCTGCTGCTTTGCGGGCTGATTTTGCGGCGGCAGATCACCGCCCACCCACTGCCGCCAAGCATCGGGCAGCAGGGCAGCATCGAGCCGCAGGATGGCGGCCGGCGGGGTTTTGGAATGGACTTCCAAGATTTTCATCCAGCCCCCGCCGCTCTGGCCGCACAAGTCCAAGCGACCATTCAAGGTCAAATTGCGGCGATGAGCGCCGGCGATGGGCCGAAGGCGCTGTCGTATCAAAGCCAGCGCCGTAATCTTCCCGATCCGGCCCTGTTTATTCAACTCATGCAGCGGCAGTGGCCGGAATTCGGGCGAAACAAAGCGGTTCAGTTTGGGCAGGTGCTGGTGAATGGGGAAAGAAATCAGGCGCTGGCGCGTGTCACGGCGGAGTCCCAAAGCGGTCAGCGCATCCAGGGCATCATGCTGCTCGTCCGCGAAGGCGGCCAGTTCAAGATTGACGGGTTTAATACTTTCGGCAGACAAGACGCTGAAGGGCATTCTTTTTTGCACTAATTTTTTGCTTTGAATTACGAACATTTGTTTGCATTTTTCTGGTATTCTTTCCGTGGGAGGGCGGAAAGCAGGCGCGGAAATGTGGCGGACTAAGCAGGAGCGCAGGACAAGCGCTCTCGTGCGGCTGGAACGGGCGAGAGTATGGTGGGACTGGCAGCCGCATGAGGCGCAGCGGCGATGGTTCTGTTCGGCGGCGTCGGTGCGGATTGCAGCCTGCGGGCGGCGCTGGGGCAAGACGGAAAGTTTGAGCGTTGACATTGCCTCGCTGGCGCTGAGTGAGATTGGATCGCGGCAGCTTATCGTCGCGCCGACGGAGGTGCAGGCCCGGCTGCTGGGCGAGGCCGTATGGGAGCGTCTGGAAAAGGCGTTTGCGGCAGATGACCCCCTGCTGGCAGACCGGAAGCTAGTTGTTCGCGCTCGTCCGCATTTGATTTTGACGCTGACGCCGGTTATTGCCGGTTCGGAAGCATCGCACATTTCGTGCCGAACGGCGGGGCGTGACGGGCGCAATCTGCGCGGGCTGTGGGCGCACCGGATCATTGTGGACGAGGCCGCGTCCGTGCCGGACCGGGTGCTGCGCGAAGTGCTGCCGCCGATGCTGGCCGACAAAGGCGGCGAGTATGTGCTGGCGTCGTCGCCGAACGGCCGGCGCTCGGCATTTTATGCGTTGTTTGCACGCGGCATGACTGCCGGCAACTCAATTGGCGGCGTCACCTACCAAGCGTTCCAGTGTCCGACGACGGATAACAAAGCGCACTTAGACTCGGCCTGGCTGGCGTCGCAGCGGGAAGAAATGGGCGAAGCGCTCTACGCGCAGGAGTTCGAGGCCCAGTTTTTGGATGACTTCGGCATGGTCTTCCGGGAAGACGAGATCAGCGCGGCGATCACGGACATTCCCGGCGTGCGCCTGGAGCGCACGGAAGTGGTGTCGGACCCGGTGCCGGGCCGTTATTACGTTGTGGGCGTCGACTGGGGCCGCAAGTGGGATTACACAGTGGTTACGGTTTTGGACGCGGAAACGCACCCCGCGAAGCTGGTGCATCTGAGCCGGTGGCGCGGCACGGGCTGGGACCAGCAGGCGGCGGACGCAGCGGCGATTATTACCCGGTTCCAGCCCCGCCGGGTGCTGGCCGACGGCAACTCCATCGGCGACCCGATTGCGGAGATGCTGGACGCTTATATCCGCAAACAAACGCCCCGCGCCGCGTTCCGCCCGGCAGTCGAGCGGTTCACGTTCAGCGCGGAAAGCAAGCAGCAGCTTGTAGACCGCTTGAACGTCGGTTTTGCCGCCCGCGCCATTCAGTTTCCGGCTCATAAAGCGCTCTTAAACGAGCTGCGCTGCTTTGAGTATGCGCCGGGCGGCCCCGGCACCCTCAAGATGGCCGCGCAATCGGGCGGCCACGACGACTGCGTCATTTCGCTGGCGCTGGCGTTCTACGCCGCCCCCGCCCCGCATTCGCCTCGCGGCGGCGGTTTAGGCATCCTGCTGGGGTCACAGGGAGGGGTGCAAAAGCGAGAATAAAAAAGAACGAGGCATTTTGGATGCCTCGTTCTGTTCTCTAGCACAGTCTTCGGGCAAGTTAGGCTTGAAGCTCGTGGGAGATGTTTTTGGTGATAACCACATGCTCTTTGAACTCGTTCAGCATCAGCAGTGCGAGATGACGTCCATGAATTTCTTCCATGCCCGTATGCCCTGAAGAATTTGCGAGATAGGTCGCTGCCAGATCGCGCAAAAACTCATGGTTGGACAATTGGGCCATGATGAAGGCTTTGTCAAACTCCGTGCCTTCGGAAGATTTCAGCTTTGCGAGGATGGCCTTGCCGACCGCATTCAGCGGCGGCGTTGGAATACCCATTTCCGTGAGTACCGTGGTGACGGCAATGGCTTCGCGCAGCTCAAAGTTGGCGAACTCCTTTGCATGAGCATTGCTGGCCTTGTCCACGGCGATTTCGCTGGTAATCTTTGAAAGCGTGGCTGGTCCGATCACGCCCATGTAGTACAGCTTCGCGGTATGGGCGTGCGGCGGTGCCATCGGATAGTTGTGCCCGGTCTCGGCGGCGGGCTGCTCCGGCCTGCTGGCAGCCTGAGCGGCCCCGGCCAGTCCCAGCGCGGCTGCACCCAGTCCAGCGAGCCCTACACGGGTCAGGAACGTGCGGCGAGAATGAGTTTCAGGTGTTTCTTGATCAAGAGCGTTCATAATTGGTATTCCTTCCGGGAATGTAGATTCGGAATGTGACTTGTTTATTCTGGACAAGAGTATGCCATGACTGGTAACATGAGGTCAAATCATTCTCATCATACTTCTATGAAAGACATGCATTAGAAAAGACGTGCAATAAGAAGGGTGTGTCACATGAACCTGAGCCAACTTGAACTTCTGGTCGCCCTTGTCGAGACAAGCAGCTTTTCCGAGGCTGCCGACAGGGTTGGACTGACGCAGTCGGCGGTCAGCCACAGCCTCGCGAAACTGGAACAGGAACTTGGCGTGATGCTTGTCGCACGGGACCGGCGCGGAGTGTCGCTCACGGGGGCCGGCCAGGCGGTGCTGACGCACAGCCGCGAAGCGCTGGCCGCGCTGGAAGCGATCCGGCAGGCCGCCGCCGCCGCACGCGGGGTGCCGATAGGAAAGATGCGGCTTGGAGCCGCTTATCCCCTCGCCGCACCCCTGCTCGCCGGCGTCCTGGACGACTTCCAGCGGCAGTACCCAAAGATCGAGCTGGTGCTTTTCGAAGGCACAGGGCAGGAGGTCGAAGAATGGATCGCCGGCAGCGTGGTGGACGTAGGGATTGTGCGGCACCCGACACCGGGGATTGAGAGCCGTCTGCTGGTTCAAGATGAAGTGTGTGTCGTCTTCCCGTCAGGCCATCGGTTTCGGCATTCCGCCCAGATAGATGCGGCGGGGCTGGTCGGTGAGCCGCTGGTCGTGCCTCGTTCCGGCTCACGTCTTGTGATCGCGGCTCTGCGGGAGATCGGTCAAGGCGACGCGCCGCTTTGGTTCAAGTACACCGTAAGCGACCCGCGCACGATCTACCTGATGGTCCGCGACGGCCTGGGAGTGACTTTAATGCCGCGCACAACGCTCCCCGACGATCTGGACGGGCTGATGGCCTTGCCGCTGTTCCCTGCCATGCCTTTTCGCCTGGGACTGGGCGTGCGCTCCTGGGAAGCGGCGAGTCCGGCGGTCAAGCTTTTCACCCAAACTGCCGAAGCCTGGGCCACTTCTCACGGCTTTCTCGGCTAGAAAAGAGCAGCATACAGCGGAAGGCGCTGTTAAACAAGCTGCGCTGCTTCGAGTACGCGCCGGGCGGTCCGGGCCGGTTAAAGATGGCCGCGCAGTCCGGCGGCCACGACGACTGCGTTGTTTCCCTGGCCCTGGCCTTCTACGCCGTCCCCGACCCAAGCGCCGAGCGCGGTCACGGCTTAGGCATCCTGCTGGGGTCTTAGGGTGGAGTAGCGTTGCGGGTCTGAAAGCCTCTAAATTACGAGGGAGTTGCAATAAGAGTTGCAACACAAGGCAATTCTCGTTGCAACTCGCTCAAAGTTGCAACAGGAGTTGCAATTTCTTTCAATGAGCATCGCAACTCCCTATGTTTTATACCATAATGCGCCAGACCCACGTCCATCAAGCCGTACTTGTTTCTGTTGTGCCAGATCTTGCAGTAAAACTGTAATGCGAGCGCGGCTTAGGCCCGTCAACATCCGCAGTTCCTGATTGTGAAGTGGACGCTCCGCTAGCAGGGAGAGAATACGCAGCTTCACTGCTTCTTTGCCGACATGGCCTTGTTGATCTATTGCCGCACCGGAGTTCAATATTGCCTCTGCCTGCCTTGTCAGCCGATACACCGTATTCGGGCCGCGCCCGCCTCCTGTGTGTTCTAGTAGAAACAAGCGCGTCTCCATCCATGCTAGTCGCTCCCGCAGCCCTCGATCATCGTAGGGATAGGCTTGGCGCACTTCCTCCCACTGCGCTTCGTGCCGCCGGTGGAAAAAGTGCAGCAGCAGCAAAGTATCCACATCCAACTCTGCATGTTGTTGTTCCACAAGAAATGTCACCAGCGCTTTGAACCCGAAGTCTGCATCCTGACCAGGAAATGTGACACGCACCATTTCGCCTGCGTCCCTAAACTCCGGCGGTTCTTTGCCTTCCTGAAGCAGAGCACGAAACATTCGTGGTACGCCCAAGTTGTTGCGGTTTACAAGCCGTGTGGCTTGAAGAATGGTTTCCACTACATAGCGGTTGCGCGTTACCGGGGCGTGGTGCAAAATGTTATTTGGCGTTACACCTCCTACAAAGCTGCCTGGGCTGTTAACTTCGATGCCATCCTTCCAGTGCCGAATGAAAACCATGCCAGGAATTGAGTAATCACGATGGGCAAATGCGTTGAGCAGCACCTCACGCAGAGCAACCGTCGGGTATTGGGGAAACTCGGCGTGGAACAAACCTGACGGAACGGTTGTAATTGGGTTCTGCTGCTGAAGCAAAGCTGTAATCTTTTCCAGGGCCAATAAAATGCACTCACGTCCGCTGGCCGGCTGCGTCTCGTAGTCGGTATCGCTCCTCATACGACTGTACCGCCACTCATGGTTTGGGACATATTCCGCGAGCGCTTCTTCTCGCCCCACTACAAGCAATCCGCCTAAAGTTAGGCGTCCCTCGCGCAAAATGCCCAGTTTTGTACACAAATCAGCGGCGGGTAACTTTAGAAGTTCTTCAGGAGCCTGAAAACGGCGCATCTCGCGCCTCAGCACATCTAAAGCCGCCTCAGAGATAGCAGTCATCGGCTCGTGCAAGGGGAACAACTCGCGAGTCAAGTCGGAAAGGCCCGTACTCGCTTTCAGTTGCCGAAGCAAAGATCCAACGAGTGGCTTGCAGTGTTTACCAATGCGTATCCAGCCTTTGCCGCCAGTCGTTGTATAAGGCGGCGTTGTGGAAATGATATGCATCAACAAGAGGCGACGATTTCCGACATCTATCCAGTCGAATTTTACCGGCAGCTTAGGATCGATAGTATCGTAAAGAAAAGTTTGAATGCCTGCTAAATCGGGCGCAAAGTCAACACCGACAATAGCCTCAGATCGTCCAACCGGTTTATCACGAACGCCGAAGACAACAGTTCCCCCAGAAGCATTGCCAAAGCAAACTGCATATTCTTGAGCAAACACTTTGAGATTCTCTTCAGTATCGCATTCTTTGAAGTCCAGCGTCTCACTTTCCAAGCTGTCTGCATTTTGGTCATCCAGCAAATCCAAAATTTGGAGTATGTCCGCTTGTGTATAAATCATGCAAAGATTTTACCTGCTGTCAGTCCTTATGTGTTCATGCTGAAGGCAGGTGAGGTACATTCGCAGGAAATCCCCTTCCCTTTCCAGAACCATTCGCCCATGAGCAGAAACGGCGGCGGCAAAAGCAACGGCGTGAGCCGGGTACGGTTTATTGAAATACGCACGACAACGGCGTGGATGGTGGACGGGGAGCTGTGGCGCTTTCGGGACGGCACGGAAATTGCTGTGGGGGATGCCAATGATTTGGAAGCCAGCGAGCCGATGGTGACAGGCGCGGTGGCGCTCGGCCTGATCAATGCCGGCAAAGCGGAAGCGATGGCTGTGGCCGAACTTGACAGCCCGGATGATTTTGAGGCGTCATTTTAACAACGGAGGTAAGAATTTTCGGCGCATTGTGAATTATTTCTGAAATCTTTGCGCTTTTTGCGTTTCATTTTGCATTTCCCGGTATTTTTCAGTGTATAATGGCGGCAGACCGCTTGAACGCATTACTCCATACAATTATTAGGGTGAGCATGATTATAAAGAGCATTCGCGCGAGGACAAACCCGCAGCGAGGCCGCAAAAAGCAGATTGGCAGGATAAGGAAACCACACCGCATGAAATCATCACGCCGCACTCCATTCACTCATCAATTCCTTGGCTCCGCCGCCGCCCTTTTTCTGGCCGGCGGCTTGACGGTCGGATTGTCTTCGTCCGCGTCGGCGCAGGCCGCGCCGTTTTTGGACACGCCCACAAACCACTGGGCGTATGAAGCCGTTCAAGACCTTGCCAAAAAAGGCATCGTCATCGGCTACCCCGACGGCACCTACGGCGGCAAGCGTCCCATGACCCGCTACGAGTTTGCTGTTGCGCTGGACCGCGCTCTGCGAACTGTTTCCGACATGATCGCCGCAAACCCGCCCGCCGGGACGCCGCCGGTGTCCACCGTCACCCAGGACGACATCAACCGCCTGCAAGCCTTGATTGACAAGTTCCGCCCGGAGCTTGACACCATCCAGACCAACCTCACCGCTGCTCAGGATAACATTGACGCCCTCCGCGCGGACGTTCTCGACGCAAAATCCCTGGCGAACAAAGCGCAGGACACCGCAAACAATTCTTATGGCGTCGGGGCCGACCGCAAGTTCCAGATTTCCGGCTACATCCAGGCCCGCTATCAGGCCGCCGACGGCTTCGGCCAGGGGTCGCTGAACCGCTTCCCGCAGGGCGTTTCCAGCAAGGCCGGCTCCTACAACGGCAACTATGCCCAGGGCGGCAATGTCGACTCCGCCGAGCTGCGCCGCGCCCGCCTCAAATTCACCGGCCAGATTACCGGCAACACCCGCTACGCCGTTCAGATTGACACGTCCGGCGCGGTGACTGCCGGAACAAGCCCGAACCAGCAGGTGACGGTGCGCGAGGGCTATGTCGCCTATACACTGGGCAACGGGGACGCGGCCAAGAACCTGACCGTGACGGCAGGCGAGTTCGCCAATCCCTTCGGCTATGCGCTGCCGGTGTCCATGTCGAACTTCCTGACCCCGGAGCGGCCTTTGGCCTTCAGCGAAGGCAACTACGGCTTGTTCAACTCGCAGGACTACGACAAGGGCCTCCAAATCGGCTACAACACGCCCCAGCAGCTTTTGTTTCTGCCCGCCGGCCTCAAGCTTTCGGTCTCAGCCGTCAACGGCGCGGGCCGCACCGGAGAAGACAGCGACCGCTACTTGGACACGATTTACCGCGTCGGCTACCAGTCGGCGAACAAGGTCTTGGCCCTGGGCGCGTCCTATTATCTGGGCCAGATCAATGACCCTAACACGGGCATCGCCGCGACGTCGCTGCTGAACAATACCGGCGCGACTTATACCGGCGCACGGAAACAACTGCTTGGCTTTGACGGCCAGCTTGCGGTTCCCACCGGCAAAAACCAGGTTTTCCTGAACGGCGAGTATGTCGGCGGCCTGTATGAAGAGCGGACATTCTTCACCGGCACCACCAACGCGCTGACCAATGGCTCGGCCCTGCAAACAGTCTACGCCAAAGACAACCGCGTGGACGGCTACTACGTCCAGGGCGGCTACACCTTCGGCGCGGCGGGCAGCCACGGCCTCACTTTGGGCGCAAACTATGACGTGCTGAAGCGCGGTGAGGGCAAAGCGAACGCCTTCAATACCGGCGGCAGCTCGGCCTACAAAGATGAGAACTTCGGCTACGGCGCGTTGTACAACTTAGATAAGGCGACCCGGCTGCGCTTTTGGTTCATCCGCCCGACGACCATTGCCCATCAGCCGGGCTTTGCCGCGCCGCCTAAGTACGGCCTGTTCACCGGCGAGCTTCAGGTCAAGTTCTAAGGTCACGGCCCACGGAATAAATTCCGTGGCTGAGGGGCGCTTCGCGCCGGCTGTCCTGCGGACAGAAGAGCAAGATAAAGGCAGGCTTTTATCTTCTTGTCCGCAGGACAAACAGCCGCAGGCTCCTCACCCTAATAAAGCCTCAGCCCTGAATTTCAATCCGGGGTTCCTACAGCCCCTGCCACAGTTGGCAGGGGCTTTTTTGGGTAAATACCGGCGCAGAGGACACATCATTTATGAGCCAAGATTACACCGAAGACGTCAAAGAGCGACTG
>CAXUBO010000052.1:0-12206 GCA_964249345.1 uncultured Armatimonadales bacterium
GTCTTGCCTTACGCCGCAAAAAGCGGAATGGATTACTCCATTCCGCTTTTTCTTGTTCCCAGGCAAGCATATCGGGATGACAGGATTCGAACCTGCGACCCCCGGGCCCCCAGCTCGGTGCGCTAACCAAACTGCGCTACATCCCGCTTCTCTTACCTGGCGAACAAAGCATTATAGCAGAATGACTCCGGCTGTGTCAACCACAAACGGACATTGACAGCCCTGCTTCTTCGGGCTATAATAGAGTTCGCACTTGGACAGGTGCCGGAGTGGTCATAACGGAACTGTCTTGAAAACAGTCGGGGGGGCAACTCCCCCGTGGGTTCGAATCCCACCCTGTCCGCTTACTACAAAACAGAACATAAGCACACAGACTAAGGAGGGTCAGCGCGTGTGAAAGTCAAGGATGTAATCAAGAAGCTTGAAGATGATGGCTGGGTATTGGTTCGCCAGAAAAGCAGCCACAGGACTTACAAGAAAGACGGTGTGGAACGCAATGTTGTCGTGAACGGCATTGATAGCAAAGAAGTAGCATCCGGCGTTCTGGCAAAGATACGCAGAGAAACAGGATTACCCCTACGATGAAAATAGATGTTATCTTGGAATGGGCAAATACGAATTGGTCTGCCTACGCCCCTGATTTGGATGATGTCGTCTTCGCCACCGGCGACACCCGCGAGGAAACAATCGCAAACTTCCGCGATGCTTTGAACGGCCTCATCAAGTATAAGCATGAGGAAGGCTTACCCGCCCCCGACGTGACGGAACTGGAAATCCGCGAAACAGTTGCGGCTTAGGTTGGAAAGAAAATTCCTTTATGTCGTTATCTCGTTCATTGTCGCTTGTTGCCAGTTTCTTGCTTCTACCGGCTATGGCTCATGCACAGACTCCTGCTCCCGCCGCAGCCGAACCCAGCTCTCAATATGGCTGGCTTGAGGGGACTGTTACCACCGATCAAGGTCATCCCGTTGAAGAAAGAAACATGGGTGGCGGCAAGCAGATTAAGCTCATACGGCACGGCGGCGGAGCATACACAATTCCGTCAGACCCAAGTATGGGCGGCTTTTTCAGCAACCATGAACTAAGACCTGGCGTATACGATATAAATGTAACGACAGGCTTTTGGAGCAACACAGGAACCACACCATATCGACCTCAACGTATACTGGGTGTGCTAATCAAGTCGGGACAGCGAACCCTTCTTAACATCGTCATGCCCGAAGGAGAGACGTTGCAGGAGACAGGAGAAGCAGCAGTTGTCTCGACGCCAACAACTAATGTGGCAGCAGAGATCGCGCGGATGCAGAAGCAGATTGATGACTTAAAGCAGCAGGTCGCAGCACTACAAACTGCGCTGACGGCGACTGCTAAACCTTAGCGCCTTGAACAAAGCAGGCCCGGAGCATGATGCTCCGAGCCTTTTTGCTGTCAAGCGGCGGGAAGGGGCGGAAACAAATCAAGCGTTGCCTTCTGGCGGTCATGGTTGGTTGTGAGGCCGGTGCCGCTGACGATGTGCGTGATCTCGGTTCCCGGCTCGCCGATAATGTAAACTGAGATCAAGTGATGCAGCGCGATCCCCGGTGAGGCCGGAGCTTCCACGGCATTAAAGCAAGGAACCGGAGAGCGCGTGAACACGCCGTAGACGCCCAGGCCCCAGGCTTGATGACGCTGAACATGGTCGGCGACTTTGTAGGACGCATAGCCGGCAACGCCGTCATGCTGCCACCGATCTAACGAAGGCGCGTCATAGGGAAGCTCCGACTGATAAAAGTAGACTTCCCCACCCTCGCCGTTCCACAGCGTCTGATACTCCTGAAAATGCTCCGCAAAGAGGCCGTACACCGTCACGTTGTCTCCGTTGACCACCAGGCCACTAGCGCTGGGGTTGTCGTCCCACTCGGCTCCCGCGCCGTGGTCCGCCCGCCAGAGCCAGGTATTGTCTATTACTACGTCATTGCTGTTGATTTGCAGGCACACGGACGCGGCCCCGGCTGCCGCGCCGCCCACACGGCAGTAGAGGTCATACAAGTAGGTAGGATTTTGAGAATGGTCCCGGCCGCTGCCAGGCTCGCCGACCTGCACCAATGTCTCGGAGCGCAGCGGGCCTGCTTCAATGATAAGGCCGCCGATGGAAATGCCGTCTACATCGGCAACCGTCAGCGCAGGCGTCCCCCGGTCCGGCACTAAGGTTGCGAAGCCGAGGCCCAGAACAATTGTCTGCGGGCGGGTCACGCGCAGGCTGGCGTCTAAGTCATAAATCCCCGGCGTCAGCAGCAGATGGCGGCCTGCGTCCAGCGCCGCATTAAGGCTTTGGGCGTTGTCCTGATCTGCATGGGCGACATAAAAGCGGTCTAAAGGCACGACAGCCGCAGGCGGCAGGCCATTGGCCCAGCTTGTGCCGGCTGTGCCGGGAGGCCGGGCGGCGGGAACTGTGACCGCATAGCTGCCCTGCGCGTCCACGCACAAATATGGCTTTTCGCGGATGCGCGGCGTCTGAGCGACAACCGTATAGGCCGGCTCCGGCCAGTCGCCGGACGGCGGGCGGGTGACGCCCACGAAGACCATGTTCCAGTTATGCCCGGTCCAGCTTCCCCAGCCTACGTTCCGCGAGAGCCACTGCTGCTGCGATCCGGAGTTGACCTGGCCGTCAATCTGGCTGTCGGCTAGGAAGCCGCCGGAAGACCAGCCGTCGTCCCAAAGATTTAGGTCGCCGTGGATATGGACGCGGCGCATGGCAGTCGCCTGAGAGACGGCCCAAGTTAGTGGAGCCGTGCCAGTGGGTTTGACCGCGAGGTTCTCGCAGCAGCGCCAGAAATTGCAGGTTGCGTTTTTGCTGCCGAGCCAGTCGGCATCCGAATGGACGGCTCCAGTAATGGTCACGTCGCCCGGCATTTCTCCGAGGCCAAGTACCTGCGTATAGAAGCCGACGTTGACATCTAACGCATACTGGCCCGGCTGGAACAAAATGGCATAGCGCTCCAAGCCGAACTGGTTGGCTTCCTGCTGTGCGAACACGGCATCAAGCTTGCTTTGCATCTCGGCGGCCGGCTGTGACGGGTCAAACAGCAGGACATTTGGGCCGAAATCGGGGCTGGCGGCACCGTCATCGCTGAGCGCGTTCGGCATAAGGTGTTTCCTCTCATAACAGGAAGGCCCGGAGCATAATGCTCCGGGCCTCTTTGCCGGCGTTTCGCTTAAGCCACAGTCGGCTCGGTGAACTCTTCCGGGAGTATTACTTCCTCGGACGCTGGAAGCACGGGGTTATGCTCCCCTTCCAGGCCGAGCGGTGCGCCTTTGCGGAAGGTGATGCCGCGCTCCGGGTCTATGTCCACCAGAACCGTGTCGTTCGCGTCGAACTTGCCGAGTAGAATTTCCTCGGAAAGCGGGTCTTCCACCAGCCGCTGCACGGCGCGGCGCAGCGGGCGGGCGCCGTACTGCGGGTCAAAGCCTTCGCGGGCTAAATACTGCTTCGCGGCGTCCGTGACTTCAAAATCCATGCCCTTCTGAGCAATCTGCTTGGAAACCCGGTCCAGCATCAGCGTCACGACTTCATTGATCTCCTCCGCCGACAGCGGATGGAAGATAATCGTCTCATCCACACGGTTCAGGAACTCAGGCCGGAACACGCGCTTTAGCTCGTCGGTAATACGCCCCTTGATGCTGTCCATCTGGCGCGAAATTTCTTCGGCAGACTTCGGCCCGGTTGCGGTGCGCCCGAAGCCCATTTCGCGCTCGCCTTGAATTGAGCGGGCGCCAATGTTGGAAGTCATAATCAAGATGACGTTTTTGAAGTCAATCACCCGGCCATGCGAGTCGGTCAGGCGGCCATCTTCCATAATTTGGAGCAGCAGGTTGTAGACCTCCGGGTGCGCTTTCTCAATTTCGTCCAGCAGCACGACCGAGTACGGATTACGGCGGACCGCTTCTGAGAGCTGGCCGCCCTCATCGTAGCCGACATATCCGGGAGGCGCTCCCACGAGGCGCGACACGGCGAAGCTTTCCATGTATTCGGACATGTCAATGCGAATCAGGTTGTCTTCCTTCTCAAACAAGTAGGCAGCCAAAGCGCGGGCAAGCTCGGTCTTGCCAACGCCTGTCGGTCCCAAGAAGATGAACGAGCCGATAGGACGCTTAACATCCCGAAGGCCGGACCGGGAGCGGCGAACCGCTTTCGAAATCGCCACAATCGCCTCGTGCTGGCCGATAATCCGCTTGTGCAGCTCTTCTTCCATGCGGAACAGCTTTTGCGTCTCGGCTTCGACAAGGCGCGAAACAGGAATGCCGGTCATGGAGAAAATGATGTTTGCGACTTCATCTTCATCTACCGTTTGCTTGGCGTCTTTCTTGGTTTCCTGCCAGCCTTCTTCCAGACCCTGCACTTTCTCTTCCAGCTCGCGCTTGCGGCCCTGCAAATCATAAGCCTTCTCGTACTGCCGGTTGTTCGGCAGGCCGTTCAGCTCTTTTTGGATCGCGTTCAGCTCAATCTTGGCATCACGCAAGTCCTGGGGCGGCATCGCGCCGCGCAGGCGGACACGGGATGCGGCTTCATCAATGACGTCAATCGCCTTGTCCGGCAGAAACCGGTCGGAGATATAGCGGTCGGACAACCGCGCGGCGGCATCTAAAGCGTCATTCGTGATCTCAACTTTGTGATGCTGCTCGTAGCGCGGGCGCAGGCCCTTCAAAATCTCAATTGCGTCATCTACCGAGGGCTCTTTGACCTGAATGGCCTGAAAGCGCCGCTGCAAAGCCGCGTCGCGCTCGACATATTTGCGGTACTCGTCCAGCGTCGTCGCACCGATGCACTGCAATTCCCCGCGTGCCAGCGCCGGCTTCATAATGTTGGAAGCGTCAATCGCGCCTTCCGCCGCGCCCGCGCCGACCAGCGTGTGCAGCTCGTCAATAAAGAGAATGATCTCGCCCTGCGCTTTTCGCATTTCTTCCATGACACGCTTCATGCGCTCCTCAAACTCGCCCCGGTACTTGGTGCCGGCGACCAGCGCCGCCAGGTCAAGCTGAATAACGCGCTTGTCTTTCAGGAAGTCCGGGATGTCTCCCATAATAATCCGCTGGGCCAAGCCTTCGGCAATGGCTGTCTTGCCGACGCCCGGCTCACCCAGCAGGCAGGGATTGTTCTTCATGCGCCGAGAGATAATCTGAATGCAGCGTTCGATTTCATTGGCCCGGCCAATGACGGGGTCCAGCTTTTCGTTCCGGGCAAGTTCCGTTAAGTCGCGGCCAAACTCATCCAGCGTCGGGGTGCGCGTTTTGGCCGCCTGGGTGCGAGAACCGGAAGTCGCCGCCCCGCCTTCGCCGCCGCCTTCCTGAAGGTGCATGACTTCGCGCCGGGTGCGGTCTAGGTCAACGCCGAGCTTGGACAAGACGCGGCCTGCCAGGCCCTCGCCTTCCCGAATCAGGCCGAGCAGCAAATGCTCGGTGCCGATGTAATTGTTGTTAAGCTGACGCGCCTCGTCATACGCCAGATCAATAACCCGCTTGGCGCGGGGCGTGAGCTGCATATCCTGGCCCAAGCGCCCGTCGCCGCGTGCCACCTGACGCTCGATTTCTGACCGAATGCGCCCCAGGCTGACGCCGATGCGATCCAGGATGCGAGCGGCGACACTGTCATTTTCGCGCACCAATCCGAGAAGCAAATGCTCGGTTGAGACGTAGTTCTCGCCCAGACGGCCCGCTTCTTCCTGTGCATAGAACACGACTTTGCGGGCGCGTTCTGTGAATCTCTGCCACATAGTGTTGCTTCTCCCAATTTCTCTTGAAGTTTCTCTTGAAGCTAGACGCAAGCACCGAATGCTAACGTCTGTTTTCCCGAATTTTATTGCGTATCAGCGCCGGTCGGCGCGTTTCCTCATAAAATGTATACTGCGCTTTTTCGCCCGACACAAATTCTGCGCCCAGCCGAAGCGACGACAGCAGCTCATTGAAAACACGGTTGGAAACGCCGGTATCCAGTCCAAGCTGTGCGCCAAGCCGCAGAACACTCAGCAAAGCCATAGAATCACTGGCCGATAGCCGCTCTGCCGACTTAAGCCGCCCCTGTGCTTCACTGACCTTTTCTTCTATGAAAGAACGCTGGCCGCGCCAAAGCAGTTCCCTTGCGGCCTGTTCATCCGTCAGCAGCAGGGTCGCCGTCGCCGCCAGCCGGGTCAACAACTGCCGCTCCGACTTGCCGGTGCTGACGGCGTTCGAAATCTGGTAGACATCCCCCGCCGCCGCGCTATGCTCGCCGTAAGGCCCGCGCACCGCCGCGCCCAGCGTTTTTGCGGCTTCCATCGCGCCGCTGATCTTCCCGGAAAGCGCCAGCCCCGGCAAATGCGCCATTACGGAAGCCCGCAGCCCCGTCCCGCAGTTAGACAGCGAGGAAGTCAAGTAGCCATAGTGCGGATCAAACGCATACTCTAAATGGCCGCCAAATTGGTCATCCATCTGATCGGCCACTTTGTAAGCCGCGTCAATCTGTAGCCCCGGCAAAATCGCCTGCAAGCGCAGATGGTCTTCCTCGTTGACCATGACACTGACCGTGTGCTTGTCATCTACCAGCGCCCAGCGGCTTGGCCCGGCCATCGCGTGCGCCACGCTAATCAGATGGCTGTCTACCAATGCGGCTTTGTCCGCCTCGCCCAGTTTGCCGACCTCCACGGCCCGCAGGCTGACATGGCCTTTGTCCCGGCGTTTTGCCGCCGCCAGGACCTGCTTTGCCACGGCTTTTAGCCCGGCATCACCCGCGCGTCCGGGAAACGCCGCCCCGGCAAGGTTCCGGGCCAGGCGCACGCGGGTAGACAAAATAACGTCCGCCTCCCAGCCGGTTTCCCCCGCCCATGCCGGGGGCTTCGGCATCGCGTCGGACTTCGGCATTGCCTCCGGCTCAGGCCGCGTTTTTGCCGAGGTGGCGGGTCTCACCGTGAATCTCCTTCAGCGCCTGCCGCACTTCCGCGCCAAATACTTGGTAGCACCGGGCGCATCCCATTTGCCCGTTGGAATACAGCTCGCTCCGGGCCATTCCGCACCCCGGACAGGTTTCTGACTCAATCTCGGACGCTTCTGCATTGCTTGTCGTCGGACTATTTTTGCTCATCCGTGTCTTCCAGCAGTGGCCGCAGCGTTTCCGTGACGACCAAGCCTTTCTGCCCGGCCCGCAGCAAAGTGACTTCCAGCCTCAGCAGCAGATTCTCGCGCTCGTAAGCCGCGTTCTCACGCTCGCGGCGGTTATCAACTTTGATCTGGCGAAGTTCTTCCGTTAATTCCTGAACTGCCCTTTTTGCTTTAGGGGCGTCATGCTGCTTTATTTTCATCCGCAGCTCGCATGGCTTTGATTTCTTTGATGAGCGCCCATGTTCGCGCTTGAGATTGGGCAATCTCAACATCATCCTGCTTCATTATCTCCCGCAGCCGCTTCATTTCTGCCAGGCACTCCGAGAGTGTCACCCCAAGCTGTTCTGCGTCACTTTGCGAGATTGTCAGCGTTTTTTCCATTGATTTGCCTCACTGGCCCTATGATTGTCTTGACACTATTTTACCCGAAAACGGCCCGCGCGTGATGTGAAGAAATTAGCGCCAGGAAGAAGGCGCGGGAACCAGCGGCAGCCCAAGTTCTTTAGACATCTTCGCCGCGAACGCTTCCGCTTTGTCTTGCTTGCTGAAGCCGCCAAGCACTCCAGCCAACTTTTGTGGCCCCTGCCACTTTAAGCGCACATAATATGTGACATTGCCTTTGGCCGAAGCGCGATGCACATAAACTCCAGCAATATCTTCCCAAGAGCCGGTATGTGTCTTCAAGATTGCCGAGTTCGCATTAAAGGCGCGGTATGTTTTCCGATCAAGATTCAGCACTAAAGGACATATACTTCCATACCATCGCAGAACAGCCCAGTATAGCCCGGCCAAGAACAATCCACTGCCGGTGAGCCATTCCGTCGCTTGGGGGTCAGATAGGACATTTCGCCAGCCGGACAAAAGAAGATGTACGCTGATTGGTGAAGCGCACCACCAAAAAATCCAGGCGAACAGCGTGATAGGAAATACCACAATCGAACGGGGAGCCAAAAATATCACCTCAGATTTTGTCGCGGATCGCAGGTAGCTGCCGCCTTGCAAACCACAGACGGCGAAAACGCTTGGCACTACTAGCGGTCCAATCAGCAGAACTCCGAAAAGAATATCCGACATCGCTTTGCCCGAAGATGCCTGTCTCATTTTTACAGCGCGGGTGTTCCCGTTGTTTGGGTCAGCTCGCGGAAGGCGGCGATAAGCTGGCGGGTGATGGGGCCGGGGGTGCCGTCGCCGATGAGGCGTCCGTCGAACTGGACGGCGGGAATGACTTCGGCTGCGGTTCCCGTGAGGAAGATTTCGTCGGCGTTATACACATCGTACTGCGTCATAATCGGCTCGGTGACGGTATAGCCGGCGTCCTGGGCTAACCCAATCACGGTGTCGCGGGTGATGCCCTGCAAAATGCCGATGGAGGCGGGCGGCGTGGACAACGCGCCGTTTTTGATCAGAAAGATGTTGTCGCCGGTGGCTTCGCCGACATAGCCTTCGCGGGTCAGCATTAGGCCCTCGCCTGCGCCCTGCCGGTTCGCTTCGGCTTTTGCCATAATGTTGTTGATATACTTGCCGGTGCATTTGACGCGCGGGTCAATCACGTCCGGCGACGGCAGGCGCGTGGACACCGTAGCGACAAGGAGGCCGGTCTCGTACATTTCTTTGGGATACAGCGCAAGCTGCTCGCACGAAATGTAGACGTTCGCGTCCCCCTTGATGTGCTTCGGGTCAAGCCCTAATGCCGTGCCGCGTGTCACTGTCACCCGAATATATCCGTTCGCGTGACCATTGGCCTTGACGGTTTCCAGAATGGACTCGCGTGTGGCTTCGGGTGGGGCCGGAATGGCAATATTCAAAGCTTTCGCGGAAAAGTAAAGCCGCGCGACATGCTCGTCCAGTTTGAAGACCCGGCCATTGTAAACCCGGATGCCCTCAAACAAGCCGTCGCCGTAAAGCAGGCCGTGATCATAAAAGGGAACGACGGCTTCTTCTTTCGGCGTAAGCGTACCGTTCATACATACGAATTGCTGCATCAGCGTGACCTGCCTCCAATTGGAATAAGTTTAGTATAGCACGAAGGAAAAGGTTCTGGGTATCTTCATTTCAGGAGAATGAACCAGAAGAATGAAAATGCAAACTGCGGAAGAAGTGCTGGAAATCACGCGGCAGATGCTGGACGCCATGTATACGGCAAACCCGGACGTCCACCGGCGGCACAGCGCTGAGGATATGTCCTCGTATGAATGGTACATTGCGCCCCAGCGCATTGACGGCTTAGAGTTTCACTTACGGCTGATCGAGGGCGGCGGAAACGGCGGAGCATCACGTTTAGACATGCTGACGCCGCGCGTGCAGGTGTACGGGGAGACGGCGATTGTCAACTACACGCTGCTGAAAACGACGCTTGCGGAGGGTGTGCCGCCGCAGTTTTCCTCAATGAACGAAACGCGCGTCTTTGTGAAGCTGGAAGGAGTTTGGAAGATGGTGCATCTCCACAAGTCGCCGACATAGAAAGACCCCCAGCCCCCAATATCGGGGGCTGGGGGTCTTTATCCTCTACCGTACACTCGCCCGCTCTACCAGGGCGGGCGGCGCGGCGCTTTGAGCCGTCACTGACGGCGGCGCTTGCAGGGACCGCGACCCGACAACGGCGGTTTTGTAAAGTTGTGCAGGCAGGACGCCGAAGAACAAAGTCGCTATCGCGCAGATTCCCAGCGCAAAACTCGCGCCAGGGGAAAAGCCCCAGACATTTGCCGGATACTCGCGCTTCGCGGGCTGGAAGTACATGGTATAGACGATCCGTAGGTAGTACGCGGCCCCAACGACGCTGGCGACAAGGCCGATCACGGCAAGACTGTATTGATGCGCGTGAACGGCGGCGATAAAAACGTAGAACTTGCCGAAGAAGCCGGCGGCGGGCGGAACACCCGCTAGTGAGAACATGAACAAGGCCATCATTGCCGCCGCCCAGGGCTGAGTCTGCGCGAGGCCCTGCAAGTCCTCAATGGTGTTCATCTCGTCATTGCGCCGGGCCAGCAGGATCAGGACACCGAACGCGCCGAGGTTCATAAACGTGTAGGCGAGAATGTAGAACAGAATACCCGCGTAGGCTTCGGTGCGGATGCTCGGATCGGCATTGGCCGCGCCGGAGCTTCCCGCCAGCAGACCGACCAAAATATAGCCCGCGTGGGCAATGCTGGAATAGGCCAGCATTCGCTTGATGTTGGTCTGGACAATCGCCACGAAGTTACCGATGACCATGGTTAAGATCGCCAGCACCCAGAAGACGTCATGGAAGATGGACGACAGCGGCAGCAGCACAATCGCGACCCGGACCAGCGCGGCAAACGCCCCGCACTTAGCTCCCGCCGACATAAACGCCGTCACCGAAGTGGGAGCGCCTTCGTAGACATCCGGCGTCCAAGAGTGGAACGGCACGATGGCTGCCTTAAAGCACAGGCCGATGAGCAGCAGGGCAAATCCGGCGACAGTGTAAGAGGAAGTCAGCGCCGCGCCGGGAACTGTGGTCAGCGTGTCCAGGCGCGTCGTTCCCGTGCCGCCGTAGACCAGCGCAATGCCGTACAGAAAGAACGCCGAGGAAAAAGAGCCGAGCAGGAAATACTTCATTGCCGACTCTTCCGAGCGAGCTTCCGTGCGGGCGAACCCGGACAGAATGTACAGCGCGATGGACAGCACTTCCAGGCCGATAAAGATGGTAATCAGCTCCCGCGAAGTCGCCATCAGCATCGCGCCGGATGTGGAAAACAGCAGCAGGGCATAATACTCGCCGTGGTTGATTCCCTTCTGCTGAATGTACTTCTCCGACAGCATAATGGACAGCGCCGCTACAATAATCAAGATGGCTTGAAAGGCCAGCGCGAAGTCGTCGGCGACGACGGTTCCGGCGAAGGCCGTCAAGCTGGAAGACGTGTTGCCGGTCCAAAGATAGGCGCAAGAAACGGCGGCAAGGACAAGTCCCACTAATGACACAAAAACGCAAGCGCTTTTGCGATCACGCGGCAGCCATAAATCCACCATCAGCACGACCATCGCCGTCAGAATGACGATCAGCAGCGGCGCGATAGCAAGCAGGTCAGCGGAAGTTACTGGAAGCATTAGGGATGAGAGCCTTTCGGCTGCGCCGAAGCAGCAGCAAGACGCGGCGCGGCAGCGGCAGCCGTGTGAACCGGCGCGGCAAAGGGATCAAAATAATCGGGCTGTGACTGGCCCATGACCGTTGCCACCGAAGGGCTGACTTTGTTCAGCGTCGTCGGCGTCGGATACACGCCCAGCACAAAGATCAAGACAACCAGCGGAACCAGCGCCCACTTCTCGCCGCGCGACATGTCCGGCAGGCTGCGGTTCGCGTCATTGTCAATCTTGCCGTACATCACGCGCTGGAACATCCAGAGCATATAAATGACCGACCAGATCGCCGCCGTTGTCGCAAAGCCCGTGGCCCAGGGATGAGTCTGGAACGACCCCATCAAAAGCAGCAGCTCGCCGGTGAAGCCGCTGGTCAGCGGCAGGGCGACCGAAGACAGCGTCGCGACCAGAAAAACCACCGTAAACATCGGCATCACGGCGTTCAGCCCGCCGAAGTCTTTGATCTGGTACGAAGAGCGCCGGGCATACAGACCGGCAACCAGAATAAACAGCGCCCCCGTCGTGATCGTGTGGCTCACCATCTGCACGACCGCCCCGGACAATCCGATAGAAGTCAGCGCAAAGATGCCCAGCATGATGACGCCGATATGCGACACGGACGAGTACGCCAGCAGGCGCTTCAAATCCGTCTGCATTGCTGCCACAAGAGCCGCGTAGATAACGCCAATCACGGCCAGGACGATAATCACCGGCGCACAAGCCTTCACGGCGAAAGGAAACAGCGGCAGGCAGAAGCGAATGAACCCGTACAATCCCATTTTCAAGGCTACTAATATGATCGTGCCGCCGGTCGGCGCTTCGGCATACGCATCCGGCACCCAGCTATGGAACGGAAACACCGGAGCTTTGATGCCGAACGCGAGAAAGAAGCCGGCAAACAAGAAAATATCGGTTGTCGTGCGGCCTGAAAAAGTTCCGTTCGCGAGGCTCACATGCTTCTGAAGCTCCGGCAGATCAAATGTTTGGGAGCCGCCCAAAAA
>CAXUBO010000052.1:12306-15095 GCA_964249345.1 uncultured Armatimonadales bacterium
GTCATCAGCACCATCAGGAGCGAAATGCCGTCCATGCCGAGAAAGTAATTGATGTGCAGCGACGGCACCCAGCTTGTTTTGTCTACAAGCTGGAACTGCGCCCCGTGCGGGGCATACTGCGCGTAGGCAATGAGCGAAATGACCAACGCCGCAAGAGTTCCCACCAGCGCGACAGACTTAATTGCCTGCACATTGTCTTTCGGGATTAGCCCAACTACCAGGGCAAACGCTGCCGGCAGGAACACCAAAAGCGTCAGCAGCCCCTGAAATCCTGTGAGTGTCTCAGTCATTTAATGCACAATCCCTGCCGCGCGAACGGCGACAAACACGAGAATAACGAAGATGCCGACTACCATTGAAAACGCATAAGAGCGAACATAGCCGTTTTGCAGCTTGCGGATGCCCTGCCCTGACCAGGCCGTCAGCGCCCCCACCCCGTTCACGATGCCGTCAATGCCGCGCACGTCAAACGTCAGCCACAGCCAATTAGACAGCTTCTTACCAAGCTTCACGAACCAGAAGTTATACGCTTCGTCCACAAAGTATTTGTTGAGAATGGCCCAGTTGTACCAGCCTGGGCTAAACAAGCGGTGATTAGCCCGCGTCTGCGGCTTCATCATCTCGCCGCTGTGATCGGTTCGGAACGATGCCCGGTAGATGCCGACGCAGCCGAGCAAAACAAGCACGATCACTGCAAACAGCCCATAGCCGAAGTACGGCTCCAAGCTGGGATTAACTTCCGGCCCGCGATAGCCCGGCGTCGAAACGGACGGCGCAAGGAAATCTTCAAACGTCTTAAAGCGCAGCACAGCCCAGCCGGTAATAGATGACAGCACCGCCAGAATACCGATTGGCACGATCATGGCAGGGCTAGATTCATGCGCGTGCGCCGCCGCTTCCGTGCGAGGCGGCCCGGCATATGTCTTCATAATCATCCGCATCATGTAGAATGCCGTCAAGAGGGCCGTGAATGCGCCGACCGCCCAGAACAGCAAGCCGCCGGCCTGGAAGTTGGTCCAAAGAATCTCGTCTTTGCTCCAGAACCCGGCAAAGGGAAACACGCCGCAGATGGCAAAGGTCGCCAGCAGCATGGACCAAGCCGTGACCGGAATTTTGCCGAACAGTCCGCCCATGTTCCGCATGTCCTGCGGGTCGGTCGGGTCCGGGCCTGCCGTCCCGCCGGTCTTCTCATCGGCGCTGTCGCCATGCTCGGCATGAGGCGCGTCCGTATGCCCCGCTTTGTCATGCTGCGCGTGCATTGCGTGTTCCACGGCATGGATCACCGAGCCGGAACCTAAAAAGAGGCACGCTTTGAAGAACGCATGGGTCATCACATGGAACATGCCCGCTGCGAAGACGCCGGAGCCGCAGGCGGCGAACATATAGCCAAGCTGCGACACCGTAGAATACGCCAAAACACGCTTAATATCATTCTGCATCAGGCCAATGGTTGCCGCAAAGAACGCTGTCGAGATGCCGATGACAGCCATCGTGATCATGGCAAGGTCGGACAGCTCAAACAGGGCATGGGTACGGGACACCAAGTAAATGCCTGCCGTCACCATTGTTGCCGCATGAATCAGCGCCGATACGGGAGTCGGGCCTTCCATCGCATCAGGAAGCCAGGTGTACAGGGGAATTTGCGCGGACTTGCCGGTGCAGCCTAAGAAGAACATCAAGAGCAAAGTCGCAATGACCGTACCGGACGCCGCCTGCGCCAGTATCGGCGCGGCTTCCGTAATGCCTGTGACCGCGCTGTGTCCCGTGACAAAATCCAGCGTTCCAAAGTAATGGAACACAAAGAACATGCCGATCAAGACGCCGACATCGCCGATGCGGTTGACAATGAACGCTTTCTTGGCCGCGTCCCCCGCCGACTTCTTCTCGTAAAAGAAGCCAATCAAAAGGTACGAGCAGAGGCCGACGCCTTCCCATCCAATGAACAGGCCCAAAATGTTGTTGCTCATCACGAGCATCAGCATAAAGAACACAAACAAGTTGAGGTAGGTAAAGAACCGCTGGTAGCCGCTGTCCGACGCCATGTATGCGGTTGAGTAGAGATGAATCAGGCCGCCGACGCCCGTAATGATCAGCATCATCAGCACAGACAGCGGATCAATCAGCAGCTCGTAATTGACGACAAAGCTGTGGATGCCCTGCGGGTCCGCCGGCAAACTCAGCCAGGGAGCCAAATACACCGTCGCCATCTTGTGCGCGGCGTCAGCGGACGTGACGTGCAGAAATAGCATCACAGCGACCACGAACGACGCGAAGACGGCGATTGTTCCTAAGCTGCCGGCGACAATTTTAGGAATCGGCTTACCAGTCAGCGGCCCCAAAACGCCATTAATCAGAAAGCCAATCAAGGGGAACAGCGGGATCAGCCAAGCATAATACAAGGAAGAATCAGAATGCAGCATCGCGGGAAAGCCTCTAACCCTTCATCAAATCAATTTCGTCCACACTGATGGACGCGCGGTTACGGAAAATGGAGACCAGAATGCCGAGGCCGACAGCAACTTCCGCCGCCGCCACTGCCATCACAAAGATCACCATCATCTGACCGCCTAAGTCACCCTTGTAGCGCGAGAAGGCGACAAAAGTGAGATTGACTGCGTTCAGCATCAGCTCCACGCACATAAAAATGACAATGGGATTGCGCTTGACCAGAACGCCGACAACGCCAATCGTAAACAGAACGGCGCTCAGGATCAGATAGTAGTCCAGGGGGATTGACTCAACCATGTACCTAATTAAATCCTTTTCTTCAAATCCTTTTCTTCAAATCC
>CAXUBO010000052.1:15195-22558 GCA_964249345.1 uncultured Armatimonadales bacterium
AAATCCTTTTCTTCAAATCCTTTTCTTCAAATCCGCTTTTTCGCCAGCATGACCGCCCCGACAGCAGCCACCAGCAGCAGGATTGAAACAATCTCAAATGGGAACAGCCAATCCGCCGTAAACAGCTTCAAGCCAATCTCGTTCGGCCCGACTATTGTTTCCGGCAGCATCTGTGAGTGGACCGGCACCGAAGCGATGATTGTTGCCAGCACAGCGATGACGCCCACCGCCGCCAGCACCGAAAGCGGCTGCTGCGGCCTTAATCTGTCAACCACACGCTCCGGCGTCCCTAAATTGAGCAGCATGATGACGAATATAAACAGCACCATAATTGCCCCAGCGTAGACAATAATCTGCACGGCGGCGATGAAGACGGCATGGAGCGACAAGAACAGCAGGGCGACACTAAACAGCACAAGCACCAAAAACAAGGCGCTTCGAACCGGGTTGTCGGCGAGAACCATGCAGATACCGCACACGACGGCAATGGCGGCCAGAATGCCAAATAAGAGAAGTTGGGCTGTCATAAATGGATGGTCTCGGTAAGGAATCCGGCACGGGAAGTGCCGGGCTATCCACGGACAGAAAGTGCCTACGGCACTGCGGAATTGTCAGTCGCGGAGCGACTTTCTGTGCTTCATTAGCCCGGCACTTCCCGTGCCGGGTCTAGGAAGCGTCACGCCGCTGTCGGGTCAGGAACCAGCATCATTTCTTTCGTGTAGATGGTGTCCTTACGGTTGTTTTCCGCCAGCTCGCAAATGTCCTTAAGCTGAACCGCCTGCGTCGGGCAGGCTTCCTCGCAGTAGCCGCAGAAGATGCACCGCAGCATGTTGATCTCGTACTGCGCGGCAAACCGCTCACCAGGCGAAACGCGAAGGTCTTCGGTGTTTTCTGCCGCAACCACTAAGATGGCGTTTGCAGGGCAAGCGCCGGCGCACAGCGAGCAGCCGATACACTTCTCCATGCCGTTCTCATAGCGGTTCAGCACATGCCGCCAGCGTGAGCGGCGCGGCATCGGGCGGCGTACTTCCGGATACTGGATGGTCACGCGCTCCTGCTTGGAGTAGCCGCGTGTGATCCCCATTCCGGTCAGCGGGGCTTGCACCTCGCCGGCGAGTGATCTTATATCGTCCCAAAGGCTCATGGAATATCGTTCTTTCTAATCAACTAAAGCCGCTTCCGGCTCAACTTCTTTGTGGGCGTCCGGCGGCAGCGTTTGTGCGCCATGTCCGGGGTTCTCCGCCACAACGCGGTACGGCTCGGCCCCGGAAGACAATCGAATTGTCGCGCTGCGCCGGGAGTTGCTTGTGAATAACTGTGACGGTTTGCTTCTTGCAAAGAAGAACAAAATCGTGCCGCTCACGACAACCCAGGCAATCAGCGCGGCCCAGTAGCTGACGGCCAGGGCGATTGCCAGCAGCAAAATGTTGACCAGCGCAATCGGCAGAATGCCCTGCCAGCCGAACTTCATCAGCATGTCGTAGCGCAGGCGCGGCAGCGTCGCGCGTATCCAGATAAAGAAGTATAGACCCGCCAAAATCTTGACTGTGAACCAAACGACTGGAATGAGCGAGTTGACAATTTGCGTCAGCACCGGAACGCCCCAACGCATCAGCTCAAGTGAAAAAGCGCGATGTCCATTGGGTGTAAACGCATAAAGATTGACTAACTTCTGCGGCAGCTCGCCGAGCCATGGGATCGGCGCTTTGTAGCCGCCAACAAACAAGGTCGCTGCGATGGCGCTTACGACAATCATATTCGCATATTCGCCTAAGAAGAACGTCGCGAACTTCATGGACGTGTACTCAGTATGATACCCTGCGACTAGCTCGGTTTCCGCTTCCGGCAGGTCAAACGGTGCACGGTTTGTTTCCGCCAGCATGGAGATGACATAGATACCGAAAGCCACAAAGCCTAATGGAAAGAACTTCAGGACGTTCCATTCGGGCAGCGCAATCCCATAATGTGTCAGCGTCGGCGAAAGCTGATAATACCCTTGATGCTCGACAATGTCGTGCATCGTCAGGCTGCCGGTTAAAAGCACAACCGAGATAATCGCTAGGCCCATGCCAAGCTCGTAGGAAATCATCTGCGCCGACGACCGCAGGCCGCCCAGCAGGGAATACTTGTTGTTGGACGACCAGCCCGCCAGCACGACACCGTAGACGCCGAGCGATGACCAGGCCAGCATATATAAAACGCCGACGCTGATGTTCGGTGCAACCGCCCCCCAGGTCCGGCTAGGCCCCCACGGCACAACGCCTGCCGTCACTAGGGCTGGAATCAGAAAGACCATCGGGGCCAGCACAAACAGCGTTTTGTCCACGTTTGTCGGGTTCATGTCTTCTTTAAACAGAAGCTTCAGGCCGTCGGCAATCGTCTGAAGCAGGCCGAACGGTCCGACGCGGTTCGGTCCCTGCCGCTGCTGCATCCAGCCTAAAAGCCGGCGCTCCCACCAAACCAGCGGCGGAACTGCTAGGAGAATGCCGAAGACGCCCATCAAGACGCGGACGACGACGCGAAGTGCTTCCACCCAGCCATAGGGGCTGGGGATGTTCGGCGTGTAAAAGAAAAGCTGCGCGAACAAATGGGGTGTCATTAAGCAGTTGCCTTTGCGATTTCACGGGCCACATCACGCGGCGAGAAGTACGGGACCGGCTTGCCCAAACGAGACATCAGCTCGGCCACTATCTGCCAGTCCGGCTTCGCCTGCCCGCGCGGCTCAACCGCTTTCTTGAACTTCTGGATACGCCCTTCAATGTTTGTGAACGAGCCGTCTTTTTCAACAAACGAGCAGGCCGGCAGAAATACGTCGGCTTGCTTGCCGGCTTCCGTCATGAACAAATCTTGAACAATCAGGAACGGCACTTTCGCCAGCGCGGACTTGACTAGCTCCTGGTCCGGGAACAGCGGAAGAACGCTGTCGCCCATCACATAGAGCGTCTTAATGCTGCCGGAAACGCAGCCTTCCAGTATGCCCCGCGTGTCCAGCCCCGGCGCGGCGGGCAGCGGCCCGCCCCAGAGCGCTTCCAGCTTCGGCGTCGCGCCGTTGCCGACAGATTTCATGGCGGGCAGGCGATCCGGCAGAACGCCCATCTGGATCGCGCCCCAGCTATTGTTGTCCGGCAGCAGGACATTCAGCTTCGCACCGGACTCCGCACACGCCGATTTAAGAAACTCGATGTCGGCGGCTGGCAGGCCGTACCACGCCAGCACAACCGTTCCCGGCCCGGCACTCACAGCCTTTGCGACCTCGGCAGAACGCGCATTATCGTCACGGAAGTAGTGCGCCCCGCCTTTAGAAATCGCCTTGTAGATGCGAAGCCACAGCACCGGCAAATCGTCGTCTATCTGGGTTCCAATCGCAACAATCTGCCTCGCTTCCCCAACTTCGGCAATCGTTGTCTGCATCGGCAAAATTGGGAACGGGAACGCCCGGTGGTCCAGATTGTTTGTAGCAAGTGCGCTTCTAAATAGCCGCTGGAACAAGTACAAGTCTTCGTTAGACGCCCGTGTGGAGCCGATGCCGGCCACAGAATTCGGGTCAGCCGCCGCCGCGTCTTTCAGAGCCTTCGCCGCCGCGCCGAGCGCGTCATCCCAGGTTACTTTCCTAAGCTGAGACGCATATCGCTGGTGCGGCTCCCGAATGCGGTCTGAGCTGTTGACCCAATACTGCTCAAACTTGCCCTTGTCGCAGGTCCATTCTTCGTTCACATCTTCGTTGAGCCGGGCATTCACCCGCATCAGCTCCCCATTCCGGGTTTGCACCGCCACGTTGCAGCCGACGCCGCACATGGAGCAGATCGAATCCGCCGACTGGAACTCCCAGGGGCGGGCCGCAAAACGGTATGTCCGCGAAGTCAAAGCCCCAACCGGACAAAGCTCAATCGTGTTGCCGCTGAACTTGGACTTGAAGCCTTCCGGCGAGAACGGCGAGATAATCGCCGAGTTGCCCCGGTTTTCAATCGCCAGCTCACCGTCCCCGGAAATTTCTTCGGTGAACCGCGTACACCGCGCACACTGAATGCACCGCTCCCGGTCCAAAACCACATAATCCGAGATCGGCACGGCCTTCGGAAAATGCCGCTTTTCGTCAATAAAGCGCGTCACGCCCGGCCCGTACTGGTAAACCATGTTTTGCAGCGGACACTCGCCGCCTCGGTCGCAGACCGGGCAGTCCAGAGGGTGGTTGATCAGCAAAAGCTCCAGAATGCCGTTCTGCGCCTGCTTCACTTCCGGCGAAGTCGTATCCACGGCCATGCCTTCCGCCACGGGGACGGTGCAGGCCGTCTGAAGCTTGGGCATCTTCTCAATGCGAACAAGGCATTGCCGGCACGCCCCCGCCGGTTTGAGGCGCGGGTGGTGGCAAAAGTACGGCACGTCCGCTCCGGCGGCAAAGGCCGCCGTGATGACGAGTGTGCCTTTCGGAACCGAAACTGCTTTGTTGTCAATCGTCAGATTGACCATGTCTACTGGCGGCTTCTCCGCCGTGTTCCCTTGCGTTGTTTTAATTGTCGTTTCCGCCATGCGTCTTTTCTCTTGCTCTAATTTTAGCGATCTTTGCTGCCGATAGCAGTATTACCGGTGAAGCTGATTTCTTTGGTTTCTTGATGTGCGAAAGTCATGTTATTGTTCGCGACTAAAATTCCAGGCAGTGCATCAGTGATAGCCTGTTGAAGCCTGGCAACAACTTCCGCACACTCTGTAGGACTCAGCACGACTTGTACATCACCCTCGTGTTCCAAAGTTAAAGTCAACGCGACAAAGCCTTTTACCGAACGGATAATAACTTGTGCATTTTGCTCCGAGTCTCGGTCAATGATGTCCAAAACGCTGACTTTGTCCATAGTCGTCCCTTTTTGATTGTTAGTGATCACCAATTTGGTATCACAGCCCCAGGAAGAAACCTTATGTGGGTGCCGGCAGGCGTATCCAAATGCCAATGAGGCAAACGGTGGCTGGATGCCGAATGAACATCATAGGGATGTTCCTCAAAAGTTATCTTGATATTTGCGGCAGGCTTCCAAACAACTTTATTACGCCCGCTTGTAAACGGGCCATCAGCAATACGTTCGCCCTCAAATCCAAGCAAAGCATCCATTTCCTCTGGCGTATTTGGAAACATCCCTGTCACTCAAACTACCCGAACTTAATGGTTTACTGCAAACTACTCATGCCCTGCTGCGGCAAGTTCACGATCCGACAACTCAATTTCGGGTTTGCCGTCACGGTCTACCCAGACGCCGCAGGGGCCGCCGTCTTCCACGCCGTTGATTTCGTAGGCGCTGCCGTCCATGCGAAGCACAGGCTGGTCGAACTTGGAAACCTGCTCGGCGCGGGTCTCGATATAATGGCCGATGAGTGACCGGCGGAAGCGGTCCGCCGATGTGTTCGGATAGCTGCCATGCACCACCGAGCCGTTAAAGAACATGACGTCCCCGGCCTCCATGATCACTGGGATAGCCTCCATATTTTCTGGAATTGGGACAGTCACATTTGTAAAGCTTGCTGCCGTGTCCGCTTCTACCGGGCACAAAATCGGCCAGTGGTGGCTGCCGGGAACGACCCGCATACAGCCGTTCTCTTCGTCGCAGGGGTCTAAAGCAAGCCACGCCGCCATGCAGGTTCCCGGCGCGGCCCGAAGATAAAAATTATCTTGGTGCAGCGCCTGCCCCCGCGCACCGGCAGGCTTGAAGTAAAGCATGGTTTGGACTGCCAGCGGCTCGTCTCCTAAAAACGCGGCCAAGCATTCGCCGATTTGCGGGTTCAGCACAAAGTCGAGGCTCGTTTGGTCCCAGCGGTGCATGTGAATCATGCGCGGAAACGCTTGGAGCGGGTCGCCGGCCTTTTTTGTATCCGCAACCATGTCGCCGGGCCTCGCGCCTTTGGCCCGAAGCGCCATAAAATGCTCTCGGTACGCTGCGATCTGCTCTGCTGAAAACAAACCCTTGACGACGACGTAACCGTTAGCCTCGTAGAACGCTTTATGCTCGCCGCTGACCATGCTCGACTTCTCCTCAATAATTTGCTTAGACTGCCGCCATTTGCAAGGGCGCAAAAGCCCGCTTCTTGCCGCCGGCCCCGTTCCGAACCAGCTCTTCGTACTCGTGCCGGAAATACTTCAAGGCTCCGCCGGTGCCGGTCGGGCCGACAATCGGCCAGGCGGCGGCGTCGCCCAGCGGGCAGAAGGAACGCCCGGCGATATTGTTGCAGATGTCGCTGAGAATGTCAATGTCTTCGTAGCGCCCGCCGCCGGCCATGATCCGGTCATGGATTTTCACCAGCCAGGACGTTCCCTCGCGGCAGGGCGTACACTTGCCGCAAGATTCATGCGCGTAGAAGTGCATCAGCCGGGTCATAATCGCCGGTACGCTTGTGTTCTGGTTGTAGACCATCAGCGCCCCGGAGCCGAGAAACGAGCCGGCTTTAGACAAGGACTCGTAATCATACGGCGTGTCCAGCGCGTCTTCCACTAAGAGCGGCACCGACGAGCCGCCGGGAATCATAAACTTGAACGGGATGTCGTCTTTCATGCCGCCGCAGATGTCGTAAATGATCTCGCGGATGGGCGTTCCCAGCACGATCTCAATGTTGCCGGGCTTCTTGACATGACCACTGACAGTCACCAGCTTGGTGCCGCGCGACGCCGGCCCCTGCCCCGGCGTTCCCGTACCGTATTTGCCGTACTCCGCGCCGCCGACATTGATAATCGGCACGGCGGTTGCAATTGTCTCGACGTTGTTGACCACAGTGGGGGACTTCCAGACGCCACTGACAACCGGCAGCGGCGCGGCCGGGGGCTTGTGCCGGGGCATCCCGCGCTCGCCCATCAAGGACGACATTAGCGCGGTTTCTTCGCCGCACTCATACGACCCTGCGCCCATGTGGACATAGATGTCCAAGTCAAAACCGCTGCCGAAGATATTCTTGCCCAAAAAGCCTTTCGCATACGCTTCTGCAATGGCTTTTTCCACCTGCTTTGCCGGGTGCATGTACTCGCCGCGCACATAAATGTAGCAGGCGCTAGAGCGGATCGCGTAGGCCGCGATGATGCAGCCTTCCACCAGCATATGCGGCATATAGTCCATCAGGTCGCGGTCTTTCGCCGTTCCCGGCTCGCCTTCGTCGGCGTTGATGACCAGGTAGTGCGGCTGGTCCCAGTTCTTTGGAATGCCGTTCCACTTGATAAACGTCGGGAAGCCTGCCCCGCCCCGCCCGCGCAGGCCGGAAAGCTTGATTTCGTTGATGATCGCGTCCTGCTCCATCGTCAGAGCCTTCCGCGCGGCGTTGTAGCCTTCATGCGCCAGGTAGACATCCATCGTGTCATAGCCCGGCACATCGCGGTACTTCGTCAAAAACTTAA
>CAXUBO010000052.1:22658-25215 GCA_964249345.1 uncultured Armatimonadales bacterium
ACCATCATGCAGGGGGCGTTGGCGCAGGCTCCCAGACACTCCGCACCGTTCAAGGTGAACTTGCGGTCGGGAGTGGTCGCGCCTTTTTCAATGCCCAGCTTGTCGCCGATATGCGAAATCAACTCATCCGCGCCGACGGCCATGCAGACGATGTTGTGGCAGACTTCCAAATGGTACTTGCCGACGGGAGCTTTGTTGTACATCGTGTAGAAGGTGGCAACGCCTTCCACTTCGGCGGGCGCAAGGCCGAGAATGCCGGCGATTTCGCGCATCGCTTCGCGCGGCACCCAGCCGTCGTTTTCTTCCTGGGCCAGCCACAAGGCCGGGAGCAGCGCGGACTTCTTCGTTGGGTACTTCTTGATGATGGCATCAAGTCTTTGAAGTGCTTCTTCGGTAAACATAGGCTTGTCTAACGGTCAATGTCCCCTAACACAATGTCAATGGAGCCAATAATGGCAACAACATCGGCGATCATGCGGCCTTCGGCCATCTTCGGCAGCGCCTGCAAGTTGTTGAAGCTTGGGCCTTTGATCTTGACGCGGGCGGGCTTGTTGGAGCCGTCGCTGTAGATGTAGTAGCCCTTTTCGCCGCGTGCGCTCTCGACATTGGCATAAGCCTCGCCGACGGGCGGATGGTAGCCTTCCGTGAACAGCTTGAAGTGATGGATCAACGACTCCATCGACGTGTCCAGCTCGGCGCGGGGCGGCGGGGCGATCTTGCGGTCCGAGGTCATCACCGGGCCGCCGGGAACATCTTTGAGCGCCTGGACCAAAATCCGGTGCGACTGGTTTAGCTCTTCCATGCGGCACAGAAAGCGGTCATAAACGTCGCCTTTGGTGCCGGTGGGAACATCAAAATCGAACTCGTCGTAGCCCGTGTACGGGTTCGCCTTGCGGATGTCCCAGGCAACGCCGGAGCCGCGCAGGGACGGGCCGCTGAGGCCCCAAGCCACGGCATCTTCGGCGGAGATGACGCCGACTCCGCTCAAACGCTCGATAAAGATCGGGTTCTTGGCAATCAGCCGGTTGTATTCGCCCAAACGGCGCGGGAAGTCGGCGACAAAGCGGTTGACTTTGTGGAACCAGCCTTCCGGCATGTCGCCGCGCAGGCCGCCGGGGCAAATCCACGAAGTCATCATACGGACGCCGGACATCATTTCCTTCATGTCCAAAATTTGGTCCCGCTCGCGCCAGGTATAAAAGAACAAAGTCATCGCGCCGATGTCTAAAGCGTGCGTTCCCAGCCACAAGAGGTGTGAGGCGATCCGCTCCAGCTCGTTCAAAATCAGGCGCAGGCGCTGGGCACGGGGCGGGATTTCGCAGTCAATCAGCTTCTCAACGGCTAGTGAATAGGCCAAATTATTCATCAGGTTGGACAAATAATCTTCCCGGTCGGTGATAGTCAGAGCTTTGTAATAGGTCATGTTCTCCATGGTCTTTTCCAGACCCGTATGAAGGTAGCCGATATGCGGCGTCGCTTTCATCACGTTTTCGCCGTTCAGCTCGACGACAAGGCGCAGGACGCCATGCGTGGATGGGTGCTGCGGCCCCATGTTGACAATCATCAAGTCGCCGTCATCGGTCTGCACCCGCTCGGCATCAATGCCCGCGCCAAGCCGCTGGATCAGCGGCTTTTCAGTCTCAGGCTGCGCGAGTAGGTCTCGCTCAATCAGTGCCATAGTCTTTGTTCTTTCTACTGGCCCCGGACATTATGTGTGAACTCAATTTCTTCGCCGCCGAGCGGGAAGTCTTTCCGCAATGGGTGGCCGACCCAGTCATCCGGCATCAGAATGCGCCGCAGGTCGGAGTGGTTGTTGAATGCGATGCCGAACATATCATACACTTCGCGCTCGTTCCAATTGGCGTTCGGCCAGACGCCTTCCACGGTGTCAATAGTCGCGTCATCTTCGCTAACTTGCGCTTTCAGCCGTAAACGCCCAAATGTTCCCATAGAGTACATGTTATAGATGACCTCGAACCGCATCTCGTTTTCATCATCTTCGTCCATAATGTCCAAACGATCAAAACAGGTCAGGTCTGATAAGTAATTGTAGTTTGTTTCTTTGGCATCGCGCATCAGCTTGCAAATGCCGACGACATTGGCTTTGTTGATAACAATCGTTTTCTCGCCGCGAAACAGCCGGGTCTGCACCACCGAGCCGGGAAACTGCTCTTGAATGAGCCGCAGCTCGACACAGTCATCCGGGTTCAGGTCCACCCATTCGTCGGGCCGCTTGACTTGTATTTCCCGAAGCTGAAGGTCCGTCGGCGTCAGGCCGAGACGCACATCATAGTCCATAATCTACCTACTTCTGGTGGTGATCGCTGAAATGCTCGCGGTCAATCTTCTTTTGGAGCTGATTGATAGCATAAATCAGCGCGTCCGGGTTGGGCGGGCAGCCCGGAACATAAATGTCCACCGGCACGATCTGGTCCACGCCCTGCAAAATCGCGTAGTTGTTGAACACGCCGCCGCAGGAGGCGCAGTCGCCCATGGCAATAACCCACTTCGGCTCCGGCATCTGGTCATAAATCTGCCGCAGCACCGGGGCCATCTT
>CAXUBO010000053.1:0-13185 GCA_964249345.1 uncultured Armatimonadales bacterium
AGTTGAGAGTAGTCAAGAGAACTGCGACTGGAAAACACCAGGTCTACAGAGCCGTCTCCACCATCACCAGCAGTATATTCTTTTACACAGTGATAAGAGACGGCTTCAAGTAGAGCAAGAGTTGCCACATGATAAAGCAAAGCTCGCAGTTGTTTTTCTTCTGCGGCCTTTTCGTTTCCAGAAAGCAAATCGCGCTTCTTGATTAACACAACTGCGGTCTTTAAAGACGCCTGTGCAATACGAGCAGCATAATATTTGCGGACATTGTGGTCAAGGTCGCGGAAATGCAACGCTTTCTTGGCCGGAAATTGCCGATCAGGCTTCCGGCCACGATTCAGACGCTCCCGTACATCGTCAACGAGCTTGACTTCAGGCAGTTCCGTGGCCCGGCGCAGGATAGCCGCTCCCAGCACAAACCATTCTGAAGAACCCTTGCCGAACTTGAACCCCTCATCCCCCGCTTCATCAATATACGCCACAAAAGTCGCCGCACTCGCCATACCAGGTCATCTCTCCAAACATCGGTTTGCTCCATTATGACACAGTTCAAGAAGAAACGCAGCATCTTCAAGGTAATTTTGCGGAACCACGCTGCCTGAGTGGGGCGTAGTCTTGTCGTGACAAAAACTTTTCGCGCTGATTGGCTTTGGCCGCTTGGAAGCGGCCTGGTGCTGGCGGCTGGCATTGGCGATCCGCCCTGGCACGTTCGGGCCATGCAGCTCACGGGCGACTTTTGCAGCCACACGCTGTACCAGTCGTTTATGGGACTGGCGCTGGTTCTGCTGGTATGGCGCGGGGCGCGGGGGCCGAAACGGCTGCTCTGGTGGCCGCTGCTGGCGGCGGCATTAACGCCCCTGTGCGTGGAGGGCCTCAAGCGGGCGACGCGGCTGCCGAGGCCGGACGGCGACCCGTCGGGGTTTCCTTCCGGGCATACGACGTTTGCATTCGCCCTGGCCTGGCTGCTGGCGCGGGCGTACCCGCGCGGGACGCCGCTTTGGTTTGCTGTGGCGGTCGCTATCGGCTGGTCACGGGTGGAAGGACACGCCCACTTTCCGTACCAAGTGCTGTGCGGGGCGTTCTTCGGGACGGTGATCGGCTGGGCCATCAGTCACAAAATCGCCAGGCCGCCGTCGGGGGCCACTGTTGCGCCGGTGACGAAGCCCGCCAAAGGGGAAGCGTAAAACAAAACGACGCCAGCGACATCGTCCGGCATCGCCAGGCGGCGCAGGGGCGTCAAAGCGGCGACACGGGCTTTCTGGTCGTCCGGCAGGCTTTGGGAGTATTCGGTCAGGGTCATGCCGGGGGACACCAAGTTGACCGTGATGCCATGCGGGCCGAGGTCGCGGGCCAGCGTTCGGGTAAGGCCGATAAGCGCACTTTTTGCGGTCGTATGAACCACATATTCCGGCGCGGGCCGCTGGGTCAGTGTCGCCAGGAAATTGATGATGCGCCCGCTTCCCTGCGCCTTCATCACCGGCAGCACAGCTTGGATCGGGTTGACCGTCGTGCCGACAACGCCGTCAAACTCCGCCCGAAAATCGTCCCAATTCGCGTCCTCAAACTTCAAGTCTGCGGCGAACGACGCAGCGCTGTTGACTAGAATGTCTATGCGCCCGAAGTGCGACAGGGCATCGGCGACCATCGCTTCCGTCGCCGGCGGGTCCGTCAAATCGCACCCCAGCGCCAGGCCGCCAATTTCCTTTGCCAGCGCTTCCGCCGGCTGGCGGGAAAGGCGGTAATGGACGACGACTTTGGCCCCCTCGGCGGCAAGCCGCCGGGCCGTCGCCGCACCGATGCCCCGCCCTGCGCCTGTCACGAGCGCGACTTTATTTTCCAGCAGAGCTTTATTTTCCAGCAGCATAAGCCATCTTCAACAGCTTCATCTCGCGCGGCGGCGTGAAAGCCATGTCTTCCTCACGCACTTTAACGGCTTCAATCGCCGTGATGCCGCGCTCTTTGAGTTCCTCTAACACGCCCTGGACCCGGTCTTCCGGGGCGCTGGCCCCGCTGGTAACGCCGATTGTCTCCGCGCCCGCCAGCATGGCGTCGGTGATGTCCTCGCGCCCGCCGATGAGGTACGCGCGTGCGCCGAGCGTTTCCGCCACCTGACGGAGCGATTTTGTGTTGGAACTCGTCTGCGAGCCGATGACCAGCACCACGTCGGACGCTGGGGCGATGACTTTGATCGCATCCTGCCGGTTCTGGGTCGCATAGCAGATGTCGCCGCTCGGCGGGTTTTCAAGGCGCGGGAACCTGGCGCGGAGCGCCTCCACAATCTGCTGTGTTTCATCAATGGACAGCGTCGTCTGCGTGAGGTAAATCAGCTTTTCTTCCGGCGGCTCCGGCAGGGCGGCGACATCGGCAAGATCACAAACGAGGTGCAGCCGGCCCGGCGCTTCGCCCAGCGTTCCTTCGGTCTCCACATGGCCTTTGTGACCGATATAGAAGATGCCGTAGCCGCGCTTCAAGAACTTATGCACTTCCAAATGGATTTTTGTGACTAAGGGGCAGGTTGCATCAATGACTTTTAAATTGCGTGCAGTCGCTTCGGTACGGACCGCAGGCGCGACGCCGTGCGCCGAGAAGATCAGAACGCTGCCTTCAGGGACCTCCGCCAGATCGTCCGTAAAGATCGCCCCGCGCCGCCGCAGGCGCTCGACAACGTGTTCATTGTGAACAATTTCATGGCGGACATAGACGGGGGCGCCGAAGATTTCCAGCGATTCTTCCACCACATCAATCGCCCGGTCAACGCCCGCACAAAATCCGCGCGGGGAAGCAAGCAAAGCTTTCATGCTAAAATCCCCGCAGGCTCGCGCTGCGCGGCCAGGGTCTGAAAGATGGCCGCATCAATTTCCTGTCGGTGCGTCGGGTCGAACGACACGTCCTTAACGGCGACTTCACCGAGAAAATCGGTCGTTTGTGTCATAATTTGTTGCCACGGCGCTTCTGTTTCTTCACCGATCCATTGCGGCAACAGGAAAACCCGGTAGCGGTCTTCATAGTTGTCCTGGTTGTCATCAAATTCTCTGGAGAACAGATACAAGCGGTTTCCCCAGCGCGTCGTGAACGCCAGCGGAAAGTCCCAAAAGCCACTATAACGGATTTTTAATTTTTCACTCATAGTTTTGGCCTTCCCGCAACCCGCTCTTGTTTGGGGACGGGATTAGAAAACACTTCGCTCCAAACAGTGGTTCCCGGCCCTTCCGCCACATCAACGTGCTTCTCGTTCATCGGCCCGCCCGGATAAGCCGCTTCGGGAGTGTGTGTCACGGTTCCGCCTGCGGCCCGAAGTGCACCGGCAGTTGTCGCCCGGATTGCCCCATGCACAAAGCCCGACGCGGCGGCCTCTAAAGTCGGACCGTAACTGCCGGAGAACCTCGTTCCCGCTTCCGGCAGCGGCGACTGCCCGCCGCGCACCACCACATCCGTATCAAGAACCTGCGCCATTCCGTGGGTTTCCTTGAGCGCCGGCAAGCAAAGCGTTTCTGCCTCTATTATACCCTAGCGGAATTATACCTTAGCGCACCAGGCCGCGCCCGCGCAGGGACTTCAAGACAACGTCCTCAAATGGAACAATCGTAGACGCCTGCACATAATCTAAATTGAACTTCGCCGCCATCTGCGCGAGGCCGCCACAAAAGCCCTGCACCTGCGCTTGGTAGTCAGCCAAAAGCTGCGGCGTGATGCTGACTTCCCGCACCGCGCCTGTCTCGGAGTCTACCAGCCGCAGATCGCCGGTCAACGTCGGATGCAGCTCTTCTTCATCTAAAACGTGCATTAAAACGACTTGAAAGCGTCGGGACAGCAGGGCGCGAATGCCCTGCACATGGGTCTCGTCAAAAAAGTCCGACAAAATCACGGCGATCCCGACATTCTTGGCCTGCGCCGCATACTGAGTCAGCGCCGCGCCGAAGCGGGTCTGCCCGCCCACCGGCAGCTTGTCGAGAAACTGAAAGAACGGAAAGACGCCCGGCTTGCCCCGTAGCGGCGGCATCCGCTCGCCCAGCCCGCCGCTGAACGAGGCCAGCAGAACCCGGTCATACTCCGACAAGGCTACATACCCCAGCGCCGCCGCAATCCGCCTGGCGTAGTCGCCTTTCGACAGCGGGCTGCCGAAGTTCATGCTCTCGCTGGTGTCTACCAGCAGATGAATGGAAAGGTCTTCTTCTTCCACAAACAGCTTTAAAAACAGCTTTTCTAATCGCCCGTAGGCTTTCCAGTCCACATAACGCAGATCGTCGCCCATCGCGTACTCGCGGAAGTCGGCGAACTCCACCGAAGAGCCGCGCTTGAGCGACCGCCGCTCGCCTTTGGTTTGTCCGGCAAAGACGCGCTTGGAAACAACGCTGAGCGCTTCGAGCTTCTTGAGAAACTGCGGGTCTAGTAGTGTTGAGGTGGTAGGCATAGTAGTAGGAACCCGGCCTTGAAAGGCCGGGCTATTGTTAAGTGAAAGTGTCTCCGACACTACGGACCAGCAACGGTAAGCGTTTCATCATCTTTAGTCGCTTCGACTTTCATTCCAAAGTAGCCCGGCACTTCCAGTGCCGGGTTCCTGCGCTGTCTTTATACCGGCAAGTAGGTCTTCAGAAGCACGGCGTCTTTGTCGCCGGCTTCTATCGTGTAATTGCCTGATGCTGCCGGCAGGACATACGAGCGGCCCTGAGACAGCGTGTGGCTGCTGATTGCCGCCGTGCCGGCGTGGACGAACAGGTGATGAAAACCGTCGGCCAGCGACTGCGGCAGGGATGATCCGGCGGTAATCGTCAAACGGTCCGTGTTGAAGTGGGCCGTGCGGAACAAAGACTCGGTCTTTGCGCCGTTCGCGTCTTCGAGGACTAAAGGCTTGCGGACGTGCTGGGAAATTTGGTTGTGGGCGGGGTCTTGATTGATAGTCGCCAAGTAATCCTGGACATGAGTTGAGCGCAGGGAGCCGTCATCCAAGATTTTTCCCTTGTCAAAGCCGCGCATGGAGCATTTGTCGTCGGGAACATCCACCTGCACTTCGTACACTAAATTGCCGTCCGGGAAACGTGCCTCGTCGTCTTCCCACGAGTGATGAATGCCGCCTGCGGTCAGGTCAATGACGTCGTCGGTCTGCGCTTCCACAAGGTTCACATACGCAAATGGGTTCAGGGTCTTGATCCGCTGCTGCGCCTGCGCCCGCGCGTCTTCTACCGTGAAGCGGCCGGCCTCGACTTCGCGGCTTAAACGCCCCATTTCGTCGTCAATCGTGTGCAGAACGCGCGAGTACGCCTCAAAATCCGTGCCGGGCTTCAGGCCGAACGTGTACAGACCCGGCGCCAGGTAAAACCAGGCTTCGGGCTTTGGGACCCAGTGGCCGAGCGTCTTGCCTTCCGGCAGATGCACCTGAAATGAGTTGCCTTTGGCCTGGGTCAGCTTGATCAGCAGCGACAGATCGGGGCCGAACTTATCCAGCACTTTCTGCCCCAAGAAGCCGACCGGGTCGCGCCCAATCAACTCGCGGAGCGGCACGGCCTCCCCGCCTTCGGGGTCCACAAGCTGCGAGGCTTTCGCCATTTCATACGACTGCCCGACTTTCTTGCCCTGCCACTGCGGGTCATTGGACAGCCCTTTGAGGTCAATAATATACTGTCCGCCCCAGCTTGGCTGCTCAATCAGCGCATCTTTGACCTGCCAGGGCGCAAGTGTCATCTGTGTCATCGCGTGTGTTCTCCCATGTATTCTCTTAGCACGATTGTACCCGTTCTCTCCTAATCAAACAAATCCTACTCACTCAAACAAATCGTCGACCGACATTTTCCAGCCTGGAACGGCAGGCTCGGCTTCGGCAATCTCGCCGCGCTTGTAAAGGGATGGGCTGTCGGGAGCATCGGCGCGGTAGACGCGCACCACATCGGCGCTCAGAAGGTCTACGTCCCAGACAACTTTGCAGCCGGCGGCAAAATAATCAGCGCGTTTGTTCGCCATGTCCTGCTCTGCTTTTGGGCCATAGTCGTTTTCGCTGCGGACCTCGGCGGCAAAAATCGGCACGTCGGGATAGAACTTCATGGTTGGAGGCGGCCCCAAGTAGAACGCTGCGTCCGGGCTGAACGATTTGCGGTTCGGCAGGTTGACCAGAAACCCTTTGTTGTCGCCAATGGCGCGGCCAAAGCGGGCCATCCGAACGTAGCTATGCAGGCTGACGAAAATTGCGTCGCCCGCAGCCCCTGGTATTCCGCCGGTTGGACTCATCAGCACTAATTCTCCATTCACCAGTTCCGCTTTGCCTGACACGGCATACAAATCTTCCACTGTCGCACGGGTTTTCGTTATCATGAGAGCCTCACTGATTAGTAGGGAACAAAAGCCGCCAGGGCTTCGCGGGCCTGGGTGCAGTTCGGCTGCTTTTTCGCCAGAGCCACAAGCTGTTTTTCGGCGGCGTCGGGATCATGGTCCAGCGCCAGCCAGACGGCTTCGGAGGTCGTCAAAGTCGCTTCCTGCTCGGCAGTCGCAAGCGTGCCGTAGCCGGTCTTCGCTTTGGCAAGGCAGACAGCGGCTTCCGCAAGCGCGGCGGCATCCCCGCTGCTCCGCGCCAGCAGCAGGTCCGCCAGGACTAAGTTGACGGTAGCATTGTCCGGTGCCAGCGCTTTTGCGCCCCGCACCTGCGTTTCGGCATCGGCGGGCAGACCTTCGCCGCTCAGAACGCAGGCCAGCGTCAGGCGCACCGGAACCGTATCATGCAGAGATGTCTGCCGGGTCAGCAGATCGGTCAACTCCTTCCATTGTCCGTCCAACTTGAGGCGCAAGGCCAGCGCCGAGAAGGCGTCGCTTTGCGCCGGGTCCAGCACCAGTGCCTGCCGCCAGGAGTTTTCCGCTTGCGTGATGTCGGCAGCATCGCTACTTCCGGCCTGCACCGTGCCGAGCGCAGTCCAGGCGGAGGCCGCAAGCGTTCTGTCCGGGTTCTGCGTCAGTTCTTTCAGCCGCGCCTGCGCGGTTTCTGCCGTCATCAGCTCCGGCGGCAGTGTGCGTGAAGTTCCCTTCAGGTGCGCGGCCAGCCAGGCGCGGTCATGGAAAATCGGCATTTGTTGATCCAGATAAGCCGTCATTTGGAGGCGCTCTACATCATTGGGGCTAAGAGCCGCGCACTGCTGCCAGTCAGCAATTGCGAGCGCCTGTGCCGTGTCCTCAGAAGGAACCTCTTGGGCCGGCAGGGTAATTTTGACATTCCCCTTCTGCATGGAAGTCAGAGCAATTCGGCTGGCAAGACGAAACAAGCCACGCTCCCGGTATCCCTTCGGGGCAGCCGGGTCAAGCGCGACAGATTTGTTGAAGGCAGCGTAGGCCTGGGCCAACAGGGGCTGCACCAGGGCTGTTTGTGCGAGTGTCGCCGCGCTGTCAGGGACATCCTGCATCAGCCTCAGCAGTTCGGCTTCGGTGAAAGTCACCCGCTCTCCTGCCAGCAGGAAAAGAGCATAAGAGACCGCCGCGTCTCCAAACTGCCGCCAGCCCGGTGCGTAAGACGGCAAACGCACCGTGGTCTGGGCTGCTACGGCAATCGCCTCGTCGCTGCGATCCGCCAGCATCAGCGCGTCCCCCCATTGCCCGGTCAGCACGCCGCTGCCGGGGTGTGCCTGCGCCGTCGCTTTAGCCAGCGTGACCGCCTGCGTGAATGCCGTCTTCGCCCCAACGGCGTCCTGGCCTGCGCGAAGCAGTGCGCCCAGCTTTTCCAGACGCGCGATGTTTTTTGCGGGGTCAGGGTCGGGAGCTTGCAGGTGCGCGACTTGTTCCGCCAGCGCATCCTGCGCGTCCGGCGCAAAGCCGTCCGCCAGCATCTCTTCCACCGTCGGCAGGTCCGGCGCGGCCCGCAGGCGGTCCCAGACAATCTGCTTTTTATCCAGCGGCGCGGCCCTGACTTCTTTGGCCGGCGGCAGGACCGGCTTGAAGTAGAACCGATGCGGGCCGAAGTCTAGCAGCACGACGCAGTCACTCAGCACGTTCTCGCCCAAGATGGGCGGAATATCAATGTCTTTCCGCTGCGATGCAAGAACGGCAACGTTTGTCAGCGCCGACTGACCAATCTGCATTTTTCCAATTGCGCTTTGGCTGTACGGAGCGGCAGGCCGGTCAAGGATTTTGACATTCTCGGTTGCCAGCGAGCGCAGATGCAATTGATCCGCGAGCTGCGCGGAGACCAATGTCGCGGGAGAGCCGGTATCAATGAACATGTCTTCAGAGATTGTATTGTCTCCATTCTGGAAGTCAGCTCGAAGCGAGTAGTGGCTAATCTTCAGCGTCACCCAGTCTGAGCGCTCCTGGCCTAGTTCGATCCGGTTCTGCGGCGAGAACCCCAGTTCGGCGGCAGATGTATCGCTCAGATTGCCCGGCGTTATCCAGTCGATCTCATGGGCGGGGTAATCGATCCGCAGGGCGAACTGAGACAAAAAGTTTCCGCCCAGGATGCCGTCAATCACTCGGCCGTCAAAGTTAGGAATGAAGTCCTGAGAGACTACCCGGAAGGTTGGGTTGACAACCGTGAGGTTTTCAAGCCGAACTTCCGGGGGCTGCACAAACCGAACATGGTGAAGACCGATTGCTAGAGAGTTCGCGTCTTCCACGAGTTTGAAGTTCGCTTTGCGGGCGAACGGTTCCGTGATGACGCTTTCGATTTCTCCGGTATCAACAAGAAACGTGCCGACGAGAGTGTTGCTGAAGCGCACCTGCACCAGCGGCGTGCCGTTGTTGCGTGCCGGCTCAAATGTCTGCGCGACCATGCGGTGCTTAGGCTTATCGCCGGCCCAGGCGTGAGAAGCTGCGAAAACGCACGCCAGCAGAATAAGGCCGGCAAAAAGCACATGAAAGAAACGGGGCATCGATAGAGCCTTCCTGGATGTTGCTGAGAAACCGGCTGCGGGTGCGCGTGAGGGTTCTCCTAGACATATTATACCAAGCTTATTCGGTAAGTTTAGGAAGCGAGCTTGCGCTGCAAATCATAAAGCTTGGTCAGGGCTTCAATGGGAGACAGCGTGCCTAAATCCAAAGCCCCCAGCTCGTCTAAAACCGGGTGGCGCTCGGCCTCAAAGAGCGTGGTTTGCAGGCGCTGGGTGCGGGCGGCCAGGAGGGCGGCGGGGCCGTCGCCTTTGCCCAAAGATTCTAAAGTTTGCAGGACTTCACGGGCGCGTTTCAAGACGGGATCAGGGACGCCTGCGAGCTTTGCCACTTGAATGCCGTAGCTTTTGTCCGTGCCGCCGGGCATGATCTTTCGCAGCCAGACAATGTGGTCGCCCTGCTCTTTGACGGCGACGCGGAAGTTTTTGACGCCTGCCGCTGTTTTTTCCAGCTCGTTAAGGTGATGGTAATGGGTCGCAAACAAGGTCTTAACGCCGACGGCATGAAGATATTCAGTGATGGCCCAGGCCAGCGCGAGGCCGTCATAGGTGGACGTGCCGCGCCCGACTTCATCTAAAATGACCAGAGAGCGCGGCGTGGCGTTGTTTAAAATGTTCGCCGTTTCGTTCATTTCTACCATGAACGTAGATTGGCCGCTGGCAAGGTCATCATGCGCCCCGACGCGGGTAAAGATGCGGTCTACCAGGCCGACGGACGCATAATCGGCAGGCACGAACGAGCCGATTTGGGCGAGCAGCACAATCAGCGCAACCTGGCGCAAGTAGGTGCTTTTGCCGGCGGAGTTCGGCCCGGTAATGATATGCAGGCGAGCCTCATCGGCGTCCAAATAGGTATCGTTCGGCACGAAGAGCGTCCCGCTTTGCAGGCTCTCGACGACCGGATGCCGGCCCGCCTTGATTTCCAAAGCGTCCCCGCTATGAACTTCCGGGCGGACAAACCGGCCCGCTAAAGCCGCTTCGGCCAGTCCGGCGAATACGTCCAGACGGGCCAGGGTTTTGGCAAGCTTTAATATCCGGCCGGCATACTTGTCCGCGATTTCTTCCCGCACCTGGGTAAACAGCGCGTACTCTAATTCAACAATTTTTTCTTCCGCGCCCAGCACCTGCGCTTCGTATTCTTTGAGCGCGGGCGTGATGTACCGCTCGGCATTCGCCGTGGTCTGCTTGCGCGTGTACTCCGGCGGTATGGCGACGCCCGCGCCGGCCTTGCTGATTTCGATGTAATAGCCGAAGACAGCGTTGAAGCCGATCTTCAAATTCTTGAAGCCGGTTCGTTCGCGCTCGGCTTCTTCAATCCCGGCGATAAATCCTTTGCCGCCGGAGCGCAGCTCGCGCAGGGCATCCAGCTCGACGTTGTAGCCGTCACGAATGAGGCCCCCTTCGCGCAGAAGCATCGGCGGCTCCGGCTGAATGGCCGTCTCCAGCAGGTCAATGAGGTCCAGCGGCGGATCGGCGGCAATGGCCCGCATGGGGGCTAACGCGCCGTCTTCCGGGGCGCGGCCAAGCGCGGCGGCGACATCCGGCAAAGCTGCGAGAGACTGTTTCAGGGCGACAAGGTCGCGGGCATTGGCCGCGCCGGAGCAGATACGCGCCGTCAGGCGCTCTAAATCGGAGATGCGCCGCAGGGCGTCGCGCAAATCGCCGCGCAGCAGGGCGTCCCCAGCGGCTTCTGCGACCGCGCTTTGCCGGTTGTGGATTTTATCCAGGGCGAGCAGAGGCTGGTCAAACCATTTGCGTAATAATCGCCCGCCGAGCGGCGTCACGGTGCGGTCTAAAATAGACACGAGGCTTTTGGATTTCGCGCCGTCAGCCAGGGAATGCGTCAGCTCCAAGTTGCGCCGGGCGGCGGCGTCCAGCACCATGAAGTTTTCGGTGGAGTAGATCGCCAGGCTTCGGATATGCCCGGCGGCGATTTGCTGGGTTTGCTTGACGTAGTCCAAGACCAGCACGGCGGCGTCGAGTCCCGATGTCATCTGCTCCGCGCCGTAACCCCGCAGCGACGGCGTTCCGAAGTGGTCCAAAAGCGTCTGGCGCGACGATTTTCGCGTCTCGGCCGGCTGATGGAACGTCACGACTGTCTTAGACACGGCGCGGATGGCTTCGCCCAGCTCTTCCATGCCCGGCAGCAGCAGGCACTCGGCGGGCTGCAAACGCATGATTTCTTCGACGACTTTGTCCGTTCCTGCCTCGCAGGGCATCTCGGTCGCTAAGAACTCGCCGGTAGAAACGTCCACGACCCCCACGCCGCTCGGCATCTTTGCGCCGGTGACTGCCGCGACCAGGTAGTTGTTGGTCTTCGCGTCCAGCATCGCGTCTTCCAAAATCGTGCCGGGCGTCAGCACCCGCGTCACTTTGCGCTTGACCAGGCCCTTAGCAAGCTTCGGGTCTTCCACTTGATCGCACACGGCCACTTTGTAGCCTTTGCCGATAAGCCGCGCCACATACCGCTCCATCGCGTGATGGGGAACGCCCGCCATTGGAACACGCGCCCCGGCCACGTCCCGGCCCGTCAGCGTGATTTCCAGCTCCCGCGCGATAATCTCCCCGTCGTCTCCATAGGCTTCATAAAAGTCCCCCACCCGCATCAGCAAAACGACATCAGGGCGCTCGGCCTTGATGTCGAAGTATTGCTTGAGCATGGGTGTGAGGCTGGTTTTAAGGTAATCCATCGTACACCTGTTCGCGATTCATTTACTTTTATTATAGCAGAAAATGGAGCAGGAAAGCACCCCTCCCGCCTTGCTTCGCAGGGTCCCTACGGCGTCGCCCCATCCCGGTCAATGTGCCAGTCGCGCAGCACTTGTCCGGCCCCATTGACCACCCGCAGATGGAACCGGCCTGCGGGCAGCATCAGCGCCGGGCGCGGGCTGAGACCCGGTAGGATTTCCACTTGGTCTACGGGAATGGCCGACGCGGCAGGCTCATTCTCGTAAAACGCCTGGGCCAGCACAGAAGCATTGGCCGGAGCGCCAAGATCGTCCGGCAGCACATACGCCTGCCGCTGTCCGTTGAGACTCAGCCACGTCGGACGCCCAAACTCATACAGCACGCGCGGGTGGAACACGATCAGGTCATAAGCCGTAGGGTTGTTAGGGTAAACAAAGTCGCGCCCGGATTTGTTTTTGAGAACTATCGGGACTTCTTGAAGCAGATTGTCCGCAATGGCAGCACGGTAAAAAAAGTTTTCGTACTGCGGGGCGCTATGCTCCATCATGTCCGCTTGGTCAACAGAGAACGGCACGATTTTGGAAATTTTCTGAAACCAGAGCGCCATTTGTGTTATCTGGCCGGAAACCGGCTTAGAAGCAAGTGGTCCCTGCGTGAAGCGCATTGTATAGGTCGCTTTGGCAATATGTCCATATCCGCCGTAAACAAGGACTTTAGCATTTAGATTGTTCTTGAAAATGCGGTCATAGAGATTTTGCGCTTCGCCGCGCTCACGCTGATTTTGGGCAGTGAGAGTGTCATCTGACTGAGAAAGATGCTCATAAGGAACAACTTTGTAGCCGATTTTGATGGCGGTGCGGACCAAATCGCCGAAGACAGGCTCGCGCGTGTAGTAGCCGGAGTTGATTGTCGGATAGCCCCGCGCCTGAAGCCCAGTGTCTTTTTCGTTAAGAGTCTCGGCAGCGAAGTAGCGGAAGCCTTTGGCATAGAGGCCCGGCAGCAGGGACAGCGTGAACGCCCGGTCCATTGGGACATGGTGCGCCTCGTTGAGAAATATCGCCTGATGGTCTGTCGCCGCTGCGAGAATAGCCTGCCGGGCATCAACTGGGGTATAGCTTTTCAGCAAAACTTCGTCTTGGGCAATTTGTTCGTTTGAGGATTGGACGACATCCGCATCCACCGATCTGGCATCAAAATCGGCAACCGCTTTGGCGTCATTGCAGACAAAAGACTCAGCCGCTGCCAGCGTCTCAAAATATGTATCGCGCCACATCGGCGAGTTCGTATAGGAGTCGCGAAGAGGACGCAGGATCAACAGCGGCGTCAAATAGTTGCCGTTGAAATCCGGTACCAGATCGCTGGGGTCGGAAAGTAGGGCCGAAGAAGCCGGAGCAGGACTTACTTGCTGGGCAACCGCAGGTGCGGCGGCAAGAAGCGGGCTGCCGACGCAGAGGCAGGCGAGAAGGAAAAACGGCACGGGCTTGTTCAAGGGGCGAGGCTTTCTTAAGATGAGACCCGGCACGGTCAAAGAACCCGGCACTGGAAGTGCCGGTCTAACGCAGCATGGAAAGTCCCGGCGGGACTGCAACGCCATTGGCATTCTGCTCTTTGGCATTCTGCTCTTTGGCATTCTGCTCTTTGGCATTCT
>CAXUBO010000053.1:13285-24680 GCA_964249345.1 uncultured Armatimonadales bacterium
TTCTGCTCTTTGGCATTCTGCTCTTTGGCATTCTGCTCTTTGGCATTCTGCTCTTTGGCATTCTGCTCTTCAGTGCCGGAGGCACTTTCTTTGCTGCGTTAGACCGGCACTTCCAGTGCCGGGTTCTTTGACCGTGCCGGCTGTTCAATTCGCGCTGGCCGACGCGCTGCCGTTGTTTGAGGCGACGCTCAGGCCGCCGTTTGCTTTGACGGCGGCGGCGTAATCCCGGCCCAGCGTGATGGTCACGGCGGCAGGCGGGGTCCAGCCGTTTTTGTTCGGCTTAACGGGTCGCCGGACGGGGTCTGGAACCTCGACGCCAAGCAGAATGGACAAATCCTGGGGAGCGGCGGGGTTGGGAACGCCCGTGTCCAGCATGGCAGTCTTGGCGACTTCTGGCTTGGCCGAAGCTGTATCGGACACGAGATGAACGCGGGCGGGGGCGGCGTTGCCGCCGTTGCGGACATCCGTATAGCCCTGCGCTTTAAGCTGATTGACAGCGTACTGCGCGAGTCCCGGCGTGGACGTGCCGTTTTTGATGATGACCGGCGTGAGAGGACGCGCGGCGGCCTGGTCGCCTTTAATCAGCCAGTCCGCGTAGGCATGGGCGACTTCGGGCTTAATCGCGTAATCCCACGCGCCGCCCGGCCCCCGGAAATCGTCGCCGGGAAGGGACGCAGTCTGGATGTCCTGCTGCTGGACGCCTTTGAAGATAGCGGCGATGTCGAGAATCTGCTGGCGCGTGAAATCGGTGCGGATGGTAGACATGGCGACATCGGCCAGTTCGGGCGCTTTCTCAAGGTTGGCGAAGTTCTTAGCTTTGTCCACCATCGCCCGCATCAGGACATGCTGGCGGTACATGCGCCGCTCGTCGCCGTCTTCAGGCGTCGGGCGCTTGCCGGCATCGGGATGGCGGTAGCGGGCAAAGCCGACGGCATTGCTGCCGTCCAAATGCTGCTCGCCGGGCTGGAGATCAATAAACAAATGCCCCCAATTGTCATGGTAGTGCATCGGGTGTTCCACGTCAACGTCCACCCCGCCAAGCGCATCCACCATTTTTTTGGTGGCGTCAATGTTCAGCACCAAATAATGCGTGGCGCTTGTTCCCAAAAACTCATTGACGGTGGCAACCGTCCGCTCCGGCCCGCCGGACGCATACGCGGCGTTGATCTTGGTCGTTTGATGCGTTCCGGCGATATGGGTGTAGGTATCACGCGGGATGGACAGCATGGTGGCTTTTTTGTTGACGAGGTCCAGCGTCATCACAAACAGCGTGTCGGTGCGGGATGCCGAGGTATACACGACATCGCTGTCGGTCCAGCTATCGTCAATGCCCATGCAGACAATGGTAAGCTTGTCCTGCCCCGGAAAGCCTTTTTGCGGCTCAAATGCCGTTTCTCCCGCGTCATGGATCGCCTGGGAAAGGCTGACATGGCGGTTCGGGTCTGTAATGATTTTACGGTACTTTCCAAACAGCCAGCCTACGCCCGCGAGCAAAACGACGAGGACGGACAGGACGGACCACAGGGCGATTTTTTTGCCTTTGCTCATAGATGAAACCTTAGCGCGAGGGAGTGAACTCCTCTATGCCTGCCTAACCCTCCGCCATCATCAGCTCCAGGCCGCGCTCCGAGCGGGCCGGCAGCATCTCGCCGGTGAAGCCCCACAAATGGGACTTGACGGCTTTTACCGTCACAAGCTGCCCTTGCAAGTCACGCGGCGACGGGAAGTTGATCGTTTTGCCCTGGCGGTTCAGGCCAGTCCATTTCAGCGGGTCTTTAGGGCTGCGCCGCTCCACCAGCACTTCGTAGACATTTCCCACCTGAGACGCATTTCGCTCCAGCGTGATCTGGTTTTGCAGAGCAATCAGCGCGTTCAAACGCTCCAGCTTGACTTCTTCGGGGACTTGACAATCCAGCACGGCGGCTTTTGTCCCCTCGCGGGGCGAGTAGGCGAACATGAACGCCGAATCATAGCGCGTCTCCGCGACAAAGCGCATGGTGTTCTCGTATTCGCCGTCAGTCTCGCCGGGAAAACCGAGCATCAAGTCCGTCGTGAGGCCGACATCCGGGACAGCCGAGCGCAGGCGGGCGACAATGTCTTTGTACTGGTCTAAAGTATAGCCCCGGCCCATGCGCTTTAACAAGTTGTCGTCGCCGACCTGTACCGGCATATGCACCTGCTCGCAGACTTTGGGCAGGTACGCGATAGCGTCAATGACATCTTGATGAAAGTCTTTTGGGTACGGCGATGTATAGCGAATGCGCTCAATGCCTTCAATGGCGTTCAGGCGCGTCAAAAGCTGTGCGAACGAACAGGGCGTGTCCAAAAACTTGCCGTAGGAGTTGACGGTCTGACCTAAAAGCGTCACTTCTTTGGTCCCCAAAGACGCCAGCCGCTCCACTTCCAGCACGATTTCGCCGGCAGGCCGGGAGCGCTCTTTGCCGCGCGTAATCGGGACAATGCAGAAGGCGCAGAACTTGTCGCAGCCGTAGGAAATGGACACGAACGACTTTAGTTTGGGCATCAGCCCGGACAAAACCCGCGCGGGAGTCCCTTTGTCGTGCCGGTCTTTGCGCGACGGCAGCGCGGTGTCAATAATTGCAATCCGCTCGGAGCGCACCCGCTCGACAAGCGCCGGAACCCGGTCAATCTGCCCCGTGCCGACCACCAAATCCACATACGGGGCACGGCGGCGGATTTCGGGAGCTTCTTTTTGGGCCATGCAGCCGCAAACGCCGATCACCAGCTCCGGGTTCGCGGCTTTGAGTTCCCGCAGCTCGCCGAGCTTGCTGTAAACTTTGCGCTCCGGCTTTGCCCGCACGGAGCAGGTATTCAGCAGAATGACCGAAGCGTCTTCGACGCGCTCAGCTTTCACATAGCCCTGGTTTTCCAGCATTGCCGCCATTTGCTGCGAGTCGTCCTCGTTCATCTGGCAGCCCCAGGTCAGCACCGTGTACCCACCGCGCTTTGCGGCTCTGTTTTCCGCCGGAGGAACGAGGTCATCCAAGCCCAAAGGCACATCTAAAGGCACATCTAAAGGCACATCTAAAGGCACATCCAGCGGAGCAATTTTGCTTACAAATGTCATTTATTTATTATATCGCAAAGAAGAAAGGAAAAGCAAGCATTAGGGACCGGCACTGAAAGTGCCGGTCTACTTTGGAATGAAAGCCGAAGCGACTAGGATTCGTAATCGTAAGCGTTCTTTGTCCTTAGTCGCCTCGACTTCCACTCAATAGTAGACCGGCATTTTAATGCCGGCTCCTAGCTTATTTTGTACACCGTAAACGTGTCGTTCTTGTAAACCTGGGTTAAGTACGCGGGGGGCGCGGCAGTCAGTTCCACAAATGAGTGAATCTGGCCGTGGCGCTTGAACGTGGCTTTGGAAATGTCGTTGGGGTAAAACAAATACTGCGCGTTCGTGCTTTCTAAAAACGCATGGCGGTCGGCATCAGACGCCCGCGCATCAAACGCATCGGCAAACTCGGCGTCCTTTTTGCCATAAGACGGCGTTTCCGCCCAGTGTCCCGCCCAGACCGCCCGGCCCGCCTCGCCGGGAATGTAGGTGCAGAGGCCGGGAAACCCAACAATCGCGGCGTTGTCCGGCGTGTTCACCCGCAGCCAGTCATAAACACTCATTAAAGATGTGCTGAGGAACGGCGACAAATGCGTCTCACTCCGGTTGTATTCCAGGTGCCGGAAGTCACGCACGAGAAACAGGGCATTGGACGGCGCAGAGGCCAGCACCAGCGCCGCCAGGGCCAGCGGGCGCACGCGCGGCGTCAGGCGCTCCGCCAGCCAGGCTGCTCCAACCCCCGCCAGCAGGCACAAGGGAATATGCTCGCCCATCAGCATCTTGCGCTGAAACGCAAACGGCAGGTAGATGACCAGCAGCCCGCCGACAGCCCAGCAGAGGGCGAAAAGGAGCGGGAGAGGGATGGATAACAGCCCCCCCGCCCCCAATAATGGGGGAGCTAGAGTAGGAACAGAACCCGTAGGGGCGCTGCTTGCCGCGCCCTCTTCTCCTGCCGCGCCCTCTTCTCCTGCCCATATTGCTCCCCCATTATTGGGGGCGGGGGGGGCAATCCTCTTCCTCACCACCAGCCACCCCGCCAGCACGGCCAACAGAAACACAAAGCCATACGCCAGAATGTAGTGCCAGAAGGCCGGGGAAAGCGTCGGCACGTTGGCCCGCTTTTGAAAGACCGCCTCCGTGCGGTACATATAAAAGATGTATAGCGTCGTCGGCAACGTCAAAGCCAGGGCGACTGCCGCACGCAGCCAGCTTTGGGCCATGCCTTTGCCGCGCCGCATCCAAGTAAGAACAACCAGAAACAAGCCCCAGGCGGCGGACAAGTGCAGAACATCGTAGGAGTGCATGTTGCCCAAAATGCCGCCGCAGATGCCCGCAATGATTGGGTATTTCCAGCGCCCGGTCTGCTCGCCAAGAAGCAGCGCGTACAATGCCCCCAAAATCAGCACCGTGCTGACCGTCATCAGGGCCGACGTGTAGATGCTCAGGAACGTATACGCTTCCGGCTGCCAGGCGTCCACCGGCCCGCCCGGCAGGTTTTTGTTCTGCCAGTGATGCCAAACAACCCAGCCGAAGCCGGACGAAACGCAGGCAAAGCCGAACGCCGTCAGCCGCGCCGGGACATTTTGCGGCAGGCAGTAACGATAAAAACGTGACAGCAGCCAAAGCAGACCGACGCCGCCCCCCACCCGCGCGGCTTGCAGCGCGGCCTGCGGCGAGCAGTGGGTCAGGACCATCAGCCGGCCCAGCAGCCAGAAGAAGACATTGAACTCAATGTTTTTCTGCGGGTCGGTCGTGAAAAGGTTGTGAATAAAGAAGTGTCCATCCGCCATCTGCCGCAGCCAAGACAGGTAATTGCAGTAATCATCAATGTTGTACGGCGTCCCGATAAAAAATGACGGGCCGCCCTTTTCGCCCATGACCGGCGCGAGGAAGTAGCCGAGCGCATACGGCAGGCAGGAAACGAAGAGGGTAAAGACAATGAGGAAGGCGACGATGCGGCGCTCGGCAGGAGAAGCCCCTACCCCAGCGGGTAAGGGAGTGGCATTGTCACTCCGCATCGCTGTCCACGTCCTCCGCCGCATCTTCTTCCACCTGCGTCCGAAGCAGCGCGGCGGCGTTTTCCGATAAAACGCGATTTCGGTCCGGGCGGGTGAGGGTCAGCGCACTTTCCACTAACGCCAAAGTCAGCTCCGGGCTGCCGACGGGAAGGCCGGAGCCGTACAAAAGCTTGCGCGGCGTCACGACGGACGATGCTTGTGCAATTTTGTCGGTGTCCAGGCTGCCGGAGATTTCCAGATAAATGTTCAGGTGCTTCTTCGCGGCGGCCATCGCGACGCGCCAGTCTTCGCCGCCCATCCCTAAAAAGATAAACTTCATGGCGGGGAACTCGGCGGCGATCAGCCGGGCCTGATGGATCGATTCGGCGTCAGGAGTTGGCAGCGCCACGGGCTTTGCATAACGCCGCTGGGCGTTGAGTATCTCGCGGCAGTCTTCCAGCGTCACCGGACGCCCCGGCGCGGCGAACAGGGCCGCGCCGACCATGCCGCGCCGGTTCTGGGGCCGCCGCTGTTCTTCCTGCGACTCTGCCGAATAGCCGGCGGTCAGGGTGAGCCAGCCGAACAAGCCGTCTTCCGGTGCGACAATCTCGCGCAGGCGGCGGTTGCCGGCCACAAAATCGCACGACGCGCCGAGCGCGGAAATCAGGGCCATGCCGGAAATCTCCCGGCGGCGCAGGGTTTCTAAAACAGCCTCGCGGGTCGCAAGGTCTGACGAAAACGGGGTTGCGCCAAAGTAGGCATGGGTATCAAAAGTCGGCATGGATTATTCTTCACTCCCCGCCTGCCAAATCGCCTGAGCATTACCCGAAAGCACTGCCGCTTGGTCAGAGTCCGACAGGCCCGACGACCGGACATAGCGCAGGGCAGCGGCTGGCGACCGGCCCGGCGCATCGGAGCCGAACAAAACGCGGTGGGTGCCGACCGTATCCCGCAGCAGCGGCAGGGCATAGGGAGCGGTCAGCGCGTGGGTTTCCACATACAGGTTCTCGTGGACGCGCATCAGCATGATTGCCTCGGAAAGCGTGTCTGGCGAGATGCCGTCTAAAATGACCGGGTGGGAAAAGTCATCTAAAAGCCGGGCGAGATGAGTGGCCTCGCCGCGCCGGTCCACGCTGACCATGATCGGCATTCGCGGCAGCCGCCCCAGGGTTGACAGCATCCGCAGGAACGGCGCAAACTCCAGCGGCCAGTTCTGCAAATGGGGGAAAAAGCGCACCATTTCAAACGCATTCTCAGCGATGCTTTCAATGAGGCCGTCTTGGCCCCAATAATGCACCGGGTTCAGCGTGGCGACCGGGATCAGATGGTCATGCGCCCGGCAGGCTTTCATGGTCTCGTCGTTCCCCTCGGCGGCCTGATAAAACAGTCCGTAAGTGGAGAGCGTCAGCCCCCAATCAATGCCGTTGGCCCGCATGGCTTCCACCAGCGTTTCCGGGCTGCTGTCCGCGTGCTGCGCGGGGTACGCCCCAAACAGCGTATTGACATCAGTAATTTCCATAAATCGTTACCTTCAGGAACAAAACAGGGGCAGTTCCAAATCCCGCTACCAGTCTCCCTTTTGGCCCGCCGGGCTGAACGCTTCGGCGGCATATACGGAGATCGCGGAAATTGTCAGCGCCGGAACCGTTTCCGGCAGTGGGTCCACTTCAGGCACATCCAGCAGGACGCCGGGGCACCCGTCAAGCACAATGGCTTCTTCCGCCTCATCGTAGCGCAGCCCCGGCTCACGCCGCATTGCTTCCCCTGCCGCCATGCCGACCCCGACCGTGCCGCACAAAAGGCCCTGATACCCCAGCCCGGCGGTGAGCTTGAACACTTTGCCGTTGCGGACATCTACGCTCATCTCAATCTCGCCATCGCCTAAGCGATACCGCGCCTCAAACGGGGCGGCAAGACGGCACTCTCCTTTTTGGTAGAGGCCCAGGCCCATGACAAGGTCTTGAAGATCGGCGAGATGCGCCCGTACTTTCAGGCCGCCCAGCCCTTCATTCGGAATAATTGCCGATGCCAATGAGACAATTGTGCCGCCCATGCTTTAACTCCTAAACGCCGGACGAATGGAAGCGCTGCGTTCCCCACCGCGCACTGGAAACCTTCCAATAAGGATCGGGGCCGTGCCTCCCGCCGCCGGGGTGCCACTGCAAATACCGATCCGAGAAGCCGCCGCCAGGCAGACTTTCCCTGACCGTCCAGCCTTGCCCGGCATGAGACCCTTTGCCAAGTGTTCCCTCAACCCAGGGCGGCTCCACTATGCCGACAGCCGCGCGGCCTTCGCCCAGACTTTTTCCCGCAAGCTGATCCGGGTCGGCGAAAATGCCGTCCAATACGCCGCCGTCAGCCATGCGAACCCTGTTCCGTGACCATTTCCAGTGCCCGATTCAATCTGTTCACGCACCGCTCGCGGCCCAGCACGGCGATGGCTTCAAAGAGGCCGGGGCCGGTGGTGCGGCCTGAAACGGCGACGCGGACCGGGTGAATGACTTCGCCGCCTTTGACGTCGAACTCGGCAATCGTGGCCCGGACAACTTCTTCGGTACTCGTTTCATCAAAGACTTCCAAAGCCGCGAAGCCGTCCCGGACACGGCGCAGGCGGTCGCCGACGCCGGGATGGGTCAGCCATTTTTGGGCAGCCTTTTCGTCGAATAAATACTCGTCGTCGCCGAGCAGGAAGAAGTCGGCCAAGAGAGGCGCTTCGGCCAGAGTTTTCATGCGCTCTTGTTCCAAAGCAAGAACGCGGCCAATGTAGTCCAGCATGGCGGGGTCGGGGTCAGGACCGACCAGCCCGGCGTCCTGCAAAAACGGCAGAGACAGCGCGGCAAGCTCCGGCAGAGGCAACTGACGCAGGTACTGGCCGTTGAACCAAAGCAGCTTTTCCGGGTCGGAGATCGGCGAACGGTTCAGAATGCCGTCTAAGTCAAACTTTTCAATCAGTTCGGGAACCGTGAACAAGTCGCGCTCTTCTTTGGGCGACCAGCCCTGCATGGCAAGGAAGTTTAAGAGCGCGTCTTCTAAAAAACCCTGCTTGGGATACTCCAGTGCGCCCAACGCCCCATTGCGCTTGCCGAACTTTTTTTTGTCCGGCCCCATCATCACCGGCAGGTGGGCGTAGATCGGCGGCTCCCAGCCGAGAGCGCGGTAGATCAAAATGTGCAGCGGGGCCGACGGCAGCCATTCTTCGCCGCGCAGAACATGGGAAATTTCCATCAGGTGGTCGTCCACTTGAGCGGCTAAATGATAGGTTGGATAGCCGTCTGATTTAAGCAAAATCGCGTCTTCCAGTATTCGGTTTTGGACCGTAATCTCGCCGTAGACGACGTCGGTGAACGTCACTTCCCCTTCGGGCGGCACGGCAAACCGGACGGCGGCGTACTGCCCGCGCGTCGCTTCGTACTCAGCCCGCTCGGCGTCCGACAAGTGCCGGTGGCGGCGATTGTAGCCGGGCGGCAGGCCGCGTTTTTGCTGGTCTTCGCGCATCCGGGCCAGCTCTTCGGGCGTGTCATAGGCTTTGTACGCTTTGCCTTCGGCTAAGAGTTGTTCAATGTATTTGTGGTAAATGTCTAAACGCTGGGACTGGATATACGGCGCAAACGGCCCGCCTTTTTCCGGGCCTTCGTCGTAGTCCAGGCCGTACTCTTTCAGCGAGTCTAAGATGACTTGGACGCCGCCTTCGGTTTCGCGGTTCTTGTCGGTGTCTTCAATCCGCAGAATGAACTTGCCGCCGGTATGCCGCGCATACAGCCAGTCCCACAGCGCCGTGCGAATGCCGCCGATATGCAGCGCCCCCGTCGGCGACGGGGCAAAACGAACTCGGACATTGGTCTGAGAAATTGGCATAAGAGAATAATACCAGGTTTCGGGCAAATTGGAACCGGGCGCGAGGAACCGTGCGTTTCAACGCATGGTTCTTATCAAAAATCAGCTAACTCGGAGCGCACTGCCGCTGCAATTTCTTCTGCCGGGCCATCCCCAATCATAAGAACGATAAAGTTTTGCGGCGTAAAGTCGCCACAGGCTGTCGCTTGGAGAAAGAAGAAGATTACATCCTCTAATGGCTCGTCTTCATGCCAGCTTGTCATTACGAATCGGTCATCGGGCGGGTTGCAGTCCGGGTCAGATACCATGAAAGCCCAGTCCAAAGCGTCGTCCCACAGTGAACACTCATAGCCGAAGCAAACCCCGTAGCGGCAGCCCTGCTCAATCAGCGCGTCACTGATTTGATTGCGATTGTCATGGGTGACAGTGCTGTCATAAACGGCAACAAGGGCGGCAAATTCTTCGCCGGGACACGGTGATTTAAACGGCTCGTCTTGCTGCAATGTCACCAGCCACACGCGCCGGTCGCCTTGTTGTGTGATTAGGCGCGACGTTTCAGCCGGCATCACTCCTCCATCAGGCGCTTGTTCACTGCCAGGCGGTTCGGCAGGGACGGCTGGGCGCCTTCGGTTTCGACGCTCAGGGACGCGGCGGCGTTGGCAAACTGGACGGCTTGCTCTAATGTCCGGCCTTCGCCCAGGGCGACGGCCAGCGCCCCGGTGAAGCAGTCGCCCGCTGCCGTGGTGTCAACGACTTCCGCGGGCGTGAAGGCCGGGACGCCGGTGTTGCCGGACGCAGACACGGCACGCGCTCCGGCCCCGCCCAGGGTCACGACGACATTTTCCGCGCCGCGCTTCCGCAGGTGAATCGCCGCCGCCGCCGGGTCAAAATCCGCGTTCAGCATTTGGGCGGCTTCGGTTTGGTTCGGCGTCAGCACGGAAACGAGCGACAAAAGCGAATTGGAAAGCTCATGGGCCGGCGCGGGGTTCAGGATCGTGCGGACACCGGCGTCTCGCGCCAGTTGGAGCGCGGACTGTACGGTGTCCATCGGGATTTCAAGCTGGCACACCAGAACGTCGGCATCGCGAATGGCCGCCGAGGCCAAATCCAGCAGGGCCGGGCTGAGGCGGGCATTTGCGCCGGGCGCGACAACAATGGTGTTCTCGCCGAACTCCTCGTCTACGGTGATCAGCGCCACACCGGTAGTCACATCAGGGTCACGCACGACAAACTTTGTGTTGATGCCTTCGTTTTCCAAGTTCAGGACCATCAAATCCCCGAAGCTGTCGGTGCCGACGCAGCCGACAAAAGTCACGACCGCGCCCAGACGCGCGGCGGCGACGGCTTGATTGGCTCCTTTGCCGCCGGGGACCATCGAAAACCCGCTGCCGAGCAGCGTCTCGCCGCCGCCCGGCAGATGCGGGACACGCACGACCATGTCGGTGTTTGCGCTGCCGACAACGACAATGCGCGGGCGTTTTTCTTCGGCGGCATCATCCGTGCGGAGAGTGTCGGAAAGAATGTCGGTCTTAGGTTCGGCCATAGCGCAAGCGTATCATTATTTCGCGCTCCTTGTCAAGAGCAAAGAAGAAAGGAAATGGGTATGATAGGGTCAAAAGAGGAAGAAACCTATGCCTATTTACCAGAACATCACGGAGCTTGTCGGCCGCACTCCTTTGGTCAAAATTCACAAAATTACCGACGGCGCACCGGCCACGGTGCTGCTGAAGCTGGAGTTCTTTAACCCCGCGTCGTCGGTCAAAGACCGCATTGCGCTTGCCATGATTGAAGATGCCGAAGCGCGGGGCATTTTGACGCCCGACTCGGTGATTGTCGAGCCGACTTCCGGCAACACCGGCATCGGGCTGGCGTTTGTTTGCGCCGCCAAAGGCTACCGCTGCATTCTGACCATGCCGGAAACCATGTCGGTGGAGCGGCGGCTTTTGCTGCGCGGCTACGGAGCCGAGCTGGTGCTGACGCCCGGAACCGAAGGCATGAAGGGCGCAATCGCCGAAGCCGAGCGGATCGCCGCCCGCACCCCAAACTCGTTTCTGGCCCAGCAGTTCAAGAACCCGGCGAACCCGGCGGTTCATCGCCGGACAACAGCCGAGGAGCTTTGGGAAGACACGGACGGCAGCGTAGACATCGTGGTCGCCGGCGTCGGCACCGGCGGCACTTTGAGCGGCATTGCGGAAGTCTGGAAAGAACGCAAGCCCGGCTTCCAGGCAGTTGCCGTTGAGCCGGTCGAATCCCCGGTCATCACCCAGACGCTGGAGCATCAAACCATCAAGCCCGGCCCGCACAAGCTGCAAGGCATCGGCGCAGGCTTCGTGCCGGACAACCTGGACATTGAGATTGTTGACGAAGTGATTCAAGTCAGCACCGAAGACAGCGTCAAATGGGCGCGGCGCTGCGGGGCCGAAGAAGGCATCTTGATTGGTTTATCGTCCGGCTCCGCCCTCTGCGCCGGAATGCAGGTCGCCCACCG